>JBILGJ010000285.1:0-4099 GCA_044351125.1 Micropepsaceae bacterium | reverse complement strand
ACGCCGGGGCGCCATTATGGCGGGCGGGTCTACGACGTCGAAGGCTTCATCCTGTCCGAGCGTTAGATTTCCTACCGACCGGTTTCCAATCCAGAACACGATTTGTGCGCCTGCGACAATGGCTGCGTGAAAGCGGGTCTGCTTGCCACGCCCGGGATTTGTTTCACCGCTCGCCGCCCAGCACCCAATATGTTGTGTGTATAATTCGCTATTAACCATAAATATGGTGGTAAAAGTTAACGGTAATATTTCCTTAATTTGACTCCCCGAGACTTCGCGGGCACCTAGCGCTCGCTGAGTGGCTCTCCAAAGCCAGGTCAATCGAGGGAATGAAGTTTTGAGACCAGTCTCTACATTTCGGTTTGCGGCCCTGACCGTTGTCGGCATAGCTCTTGCCGGCTGCGAAACTATTCAACCGCAATTCTCTGCTTCATTTAATAATGTCGAATATTCTGGCTTGCAGGCGCAAGCTGGATTGACGTTTCCTCTTGAACTGCCGGTGAACGGATCGGCGCTATCCGACGCAGCTCCGGCCGAGCCCGTGTTGCGGCCCAGCAGCCCCGAGCTGCTCGAGGTGCCGTCGAGCCAGCGCACGGTCGCAGAAGCTCCGCGCGCGGCGCCCGGAGACGTGCTGCCTCGCGTGATCCGGCCGGAGAAGCCGCTGCAGTGCGTCCCCTTTGCCCGCGCCCAGTCCGGGATCGAAATCCGCGGAAATGCGAGCCGGTGGTGGAACCTGGCCGCTGGCCGCTATGACAGGACCAAGCGCCCGGAAGAGGGTGCGGTGTTTGTGATGAAAGGCTACCGGTCGGCCCAGCGTGGCCACGTGGCCGTGGTACGCCGGATCGTGGACGAGCGTACGATCGTCGTGGACCACGCAAACTGGGGCAATGACGGACGCATCCACCTGCAGGCCCCCATCCGGGACCTGAGCCCCAAGAATGACTGGAGCGAGGTCCAGGTGTGGTTCACACCGACCAACCAGTGGGGCCAGCGCGTCTACAAGGCCAAGGGCTTCATCCTGCCGACGACCAGCTACGCCGCGGCCGGAGGGGCATCGGCCTCGGGATCGAATTAGACTTCCAGCAAGCAATCCCCGTGAAACAGGCGGACGGCGTGACCGGCGCTACTTGACCCCCGGCGGCGCGGTGGGCCACCCTCGCCTGCGTGTTTCGTCCGGCCTCGCGCGCTCCAGCCTGCGGTCAGGACTTTTGCATGGTCAACCGCAGGGATACTTCATGACCGCTTTCCGTCGAAATCAGCGCCGGCTCCTGCCGGCCATCCTTGTTGCATTCGCGCTCAGCGCCTGCGGCAGCTCGTCCACAGCCCCGGCGGTGGATCCGAAGCTGCTTCAAGAGCGCATGGACGCCTTTGTCGAGACCCTGTCGGCGCCCTCACCCGAGAGCGAACTGGTCGCCAAGGCCGAGGGGAAAACCAAGGTTGAGACGGCCAGCGACGGCACGGTGACGGGCACGCTTCCCCGCATGACATTCAGTTCCAAGGACGGCGGGACGGCCGTTCTTGACCCGGTCGTAGTTCGCTTCAGCAATGGCGGCGACGGGCTCGTCAAGGTCTCGGCCCAATTGCCCGGTTCATTCGTGTTCCGCGACAAGGAGGGAAAGGTCGAGAGCGAGATCCAGATCGGCAGCCAGAACCTCGCCGGCATCTGGTCGGACAAGCTCCAGACGCTGAGCAGCGTGGACATGCGGCTGTCGAACATGGCCATCAAGTCGGCCACGGGAACGGCAACGGGGTCCATCGCCCAGGTGGCATTTACCGGCGCTATGGAAGCGAAGGGTGGTGGCCTCTACGACGGCCGCTATGACCTCACGATGTCGGGCCTGGAGGTGACGGATCCGGCGAGCAAGTCGCGCATGAAGCTCGGGTCACTCTCGTTCGCCACCACGATGGCCGGAACGCGGATGGAGGAATGGGCAAAGGCGGCCCGCGAGGCTGGCTACACGCTGGCGAATGCCGAGCAGCTCAAGATGTGGATGGGCGGTCAGGCCGATCCCAAGGTCATCGCCTTCCTCAAGCGCATGCCGGAATTCATGGGCGACGTGACCTATACATACTCGTTGTCCGGGTTCGACATGACCGAGAATGGCGGGCCGACGCTCGGCCTGAAGAATGCCTCGATCGGCTTTGGTGCCGCGGATGACGGCAAGGGCGCGACCAAGGTGCGCATGAGCCTGTCCGTCGGCGGCATCTCGTCGAGTGGTGATGACGCACTCCTGCCGCCCGAGGCCGACATCCAGACCGCCACGATCGAGATCGATACGTCGGGCGTACCGGGTCGCCAGCTCTGGGACATCTATGTCGATGCGCTCCCGGCTCTGCAGGCCGAAGCGGCAAAGGCTGCAGGCGAGACGGCGTCGGGTTCATCGGATGCTGCAACAGCAGGCAGTGCCGCCCTCGAGCAGGTCAGCAGCGAGATGTCGGCAAAGTTCCTTGCAGCCCTTTCGGCGGCGAAGCTGTCGATCGCCATGAACCAGATCAATGTCGTGACACCCACGGCGAAGGTCAACGGCAAGGGGCTCCTGACCTACCTGCCGGCGCAGAGCATCATGCCAGAGGGCAAGATCTCGTTCCGCTTCACGGGCATCGATGCGCTGGCTGCGGCCATGCAGAAGCGTGGCGCGAAGGACGAGACGGCGCAGCAGATCATGGGCTTCACCTCGGCCGTGCGCGCCATGGGTCGGCCTGACCCGGCTTCGGCCGCGGGGGACCGCGCCTATATCATCGACTTTGTCTTCGGCAAGGACGGCTCGCTGACCGCGAACGGACAGAAGGTTTTCTGAGCCGCCACGGCGGGCGTTTGACTTCGGGGATCCGGACGAAATGCCGGGTCCCCTTTTTCATTGCGGGAGGGCACCGCGCTCGGCGGTGAGCACCGCATCGATCAGCTTCACGATTTCGCTCACGTCCGTCAGGATCACCCGGACCCGGGCCTCGTCGAGCAATGTCTTGAACATGGAACCCAACTCGAACCTGTCGCCCCCCTCGACAGCAACGAGCAACCGGCCCGCGGTGAAGATGCATCGCAACTGCTTGCCACGGAACTGCGCTTCAAGCTCGAGGAGCCTTTCCATGAAGACGGGATGGATGAGGACGCGCGCCTCGACCTGGTCACTGGCGTAGACTTCGAAGGCCTTTTCAAGCCTGCTGTCGCCGAGGCCGACGCGCTGCAGGCTGGTGCCCCAGGCCTGCATGAAGTTCAACATGCCGGCGTCGCGGTGGATCACGGTCGTTCCGTTGAAGCGCTTGGGGAAGTCGATGCAGATCATCTGCCCCCTGAACAATGTCTCCCACCGGGTGCTTCGGCGAGACCTCACCTTCTTCTGCACGTGTCCGTCGAAGAAGCAAAAATTGCAACCATGATGTGCGCCGGCGAAGCGGTCCTGGAATGTGGCGCGGTCGCCGGTAGGTACCAGTTGCCAATGCGTGAACTGCTCGATGGCGTCCGGAGCGAAGCTGTCGAGCTCGTATGTGCAATTGATGGCTTCGGCGATGGCCTTGAGCGCCTGCCGCTTGGCGACAACCGCCACGGCCCTTGCAGGGGCGATGGCCCAGGCGCCGGCGGCTAGTCCCACTGTGAGGCCCGCGAAGAGGGCAAGATCGAATTGGAGGGTCAGCAAACGCGTGATCCCGACCGCACCAAGAGTGGCAATCGCACCCAGGCCCGCGCGCTGCCAGAAGGTCTGGATGGCGGCCAGCCGCTCGACCTCGCAGGTCTTGAGGATTGGCTCTATGCGTTCGCCGTAAAGCCTGGGGAAGGTTTCCTCAGCGAGAGCCAACAGATCACCGGGTCTTTCCATATCGCATGCCCGCCATGTGGTTTGCCGTTGCCTGAGAAACACGGGGCCGAAAATGCTTGCGACACCGCCAGATTTCTGCAAGCTGCAACCAAAGACATAAATAACAGGTTGAGGAAACAGGATGAGTTCGAACGGCGGCCTCGCGGCAGCGCCCGGCGGGGCACAGGACTATTCCACAAGCTACAAGATCTACATCCTGCTTCTGCTGCTGGTCGTCTATATCAGCAACTATGCCGACCGCATGATCCTGTCGGTGCTGATGCCCTACATCAAGGCCGAGTTTC
>JBILGJ010000284.1:0-4101 GCA_044351125.1 Micropepsaceae bacterium | reverse complement strand
CCGCTCGAATTTTTGCAAACAGGGGCGCGAACTCCGCGTCGGTGAACACGATGGCCGCATCCGAGTTGTCGACCACATAGGTCGCCTCGTCCTCGGTCAACCGATAGTTCAGCGGCACGCCCACCGCACCCACCTTGCGCACGGCGTTCGTCATCGCGACAAGCCAGCAGGAATTCTGCCCGCAGCTCAGGACCCGGTCATTGCCCTTCACGCCGAGCTGCACCAGCAGCCGCGCCAGCTGGTTCGACCGCGCCTCGAGGTCGGCGAAGGTCCATTTGTCCACGCGCCCGCCGGGCCGGTCATCGACAAGGGCGATGCGCGGGCCGATCTTGGCGGCAAGCTCGGTCAGGATGTCTGTCATGGCGGGTCCCTCATGGCGAGGCACCAGCCTATCCGAAGCCCCCGCCTGCAGGCGAGGCCGTTCTCAGAAATTGATCTGCACGCGCCGGTTCTGCGGTTCGCGCACGCCATCGGCGGTCGGCACGAGCGGGTCGCTCTCGCCCGCGCCGCGCAGCGTGATTGCCGATCCCATCACGCCTTCCTGCACCATCACCTTCCGCACCGCCTGCGCGCGGCGCATCGACAGCGCCTTGTTGTAGGCAGGCGAGCCGGAGCGGTCGGCATGGCCGACGATACGGACATTGGCGGTCCCCAGCTGGGTGGCTGCGGTCGCGGCCTGCTGCACGGTCGCCAGCGCAGCCGGCGTCAGGGTCGCGCTGTTGAAGCGGAAGAAGACAAGGAACTCGCGCGGCTCTGGCGCCGGCGGCAGCACCGGGCCTTGCGGCTCGACCTGCGGCGGCGGCGCGGGCCTGTCCAGGAAGAAGCGAACGCCCAGGCTGGCCGTGTGCTTCTGCAGCTCCTCGCCTTCGACCCCAAGCCCACCGCCCGCTTCGAACCCGCCATCGGCGACATTCAGGTAGCGGTAGTTTGCAAACAGCGACAGCCGCTCCGTCACGTCGACATTCAGCCCCAGCACCCCCTGATAGGCAAAGCGCCACGCATCGCTGGCAATGGCACCGTCGGCAACCGTGGTCTCGAGATTGGCGTGGTCGCCACCGGCACCAAGCCCGACCGCCAGCGACAGGCCCTGCGCCAGCTGCACGTCGTGGATCACGTTGACCATCGCCGAATACTCGGTCAGCCGGCCATCGGCATCGACCGCGCTGCCTCCACTCTCGTGGCGCGCCAGCCCGTTGCGCCTGAACCCGCCCTCAAGCTCGAGCCGCCAGTTCTGCCGCGCATATCCCACGCCGCCAAGCGCGGCCCATCCGCCATCGAAGGTCGAGCGGTTCGCAACCACGGGCTCTTTCGGCAGGGCGCTGCTTCCGTGGAGATAGTCCCAGGAATCGATCTTCGACCCGCCACCCTCGAGGCTCACATACCAGCCTTCGCCGGCAACGGCCGGCTGCGCCAGCATGAGAAAAAGGGACAGGAAGGATCCATGGCGGATCAAGGATCTGGTCAACATGAAGGAGCACCCCGGCCAACAAAGGTCTTGTTCTGGAGGCCTGTCCGCCCGGCATCCTGCCGGGCCCGAATCAGGCCGTGGGGTGATGGTAGTAAGAGGAATCTGTTCCTGTTACGCGCGGGGCGCGCAGCACGCCGCCCGACGTACCGGCGCAGGTGTGCGGGCAGGGGCACGTGGCGCAAAAAAGGCGGGAGTTGTGCTCCCGCCTTGATGCATCAGGATCTGCAAGATCCCTGTGGATTACGGCAGCGCGATGTCCACGCGGCGGTTCTGCGGTTCACGTACGCCGTCGTCGGTCGGCACGAGCGGGCTTGTTTCGCCCTTGGCCGTGACACCGATCGTGGCCTCGGCAATGCCTTCGGCAACCAGCGCCGTCTTGACATTGCTGGCGCGCCGCAGCGACAGGGCGTCGTTATAGCTGTCCGAGCCCGAACGGTCGGCATGGCCCACGACCGAGATGCGAGCGCTGCCCTGGTCCTTGGCAATGGCGGCAGCCTGGCGGATCACCACATAGGCTTCCGGCAGCAGGTCCGCGCTGTCATGGCCAAAGAAGATGATGAAGTCCGTCGGCGCCTTGGGCGGTGGCGGCGGAGGAGGGGGCAGCGGGGCCGGCGGCGGGGCGGCCTCGCCACCAAGCGCAAAGCGCAGGCCCACGCTGAGCGTGTGCTTGCCCAGATCGTCGAGCTGGTAGGTGTCCAGGCCAGCCGGCGTCGTGATCCGCGACGACAGCTCGGGGCCCGTGACGCGCAGGTAGCGATAGTCCAGCGTCAGGTCCAGGTCCTTGGACAGCGCAAACGAAAGTCCCGCGATGCCCTGCCAGGCAAAGTTCCACTGGTCGTCATCGAACCCGGTGTTCGCGAACTTCAGGTTGGCGAAATCGCCACCGACGCCGCCACCGACCGACAGGTTCAGCGAGCGCGACAGGCGCACGTCATAGAGCGCGTTGACCATCGCCGTCCATTCGTCGAGCTCGATGTCGAGCGCGCCATCGAAGCCGTTGTGGCGATAGCCGCCCTCAAGCTCGAGCCGCCAGCTGGCCAGCCCATAGCCGACGGTCGCGAACGCCGCCCAGCCCGTGTCGACTTCCCACGTGCCGGCCAGCGGCACATTCGGCCCGGCGGCATCCGGATCGCGCAGGCCCGTATAGTCGATATCGTCGATCATCGTGCCGCCGCCGGCAATGCCCACATACCAGCCCTGGCCAGCCTGCGCAGGGGCAGAAAGCAGGAGAGCTGCAGCAGACGCCGCACCAAATAGTCCAAGTCGCATGATCATCGGCCTCACCATTGTTCAGAGAATCAATCAACGTTCAAAACTTAGGGCAGGGTCCGGTTGATTCGCTGTCGCCCGCAAGCCACAGGTGCCGTCATAACTGACAGGGCGTTGCATAAATCACTCTGTGCACGGAGCAATCGGGAGCGGCGGGGGCAACGCGACTGTGGATGATCAAACGATACGTCACGTCGTTGCAAATTTCGCACTTCACTCGCAAACGTTGAGCGGTGACCGAATCGTCGCAGCAGGGCGCGACTCGAATCAGTTACGAGTGATTCCATGTTCAGGGGGTTGGGGCATCTCGTTCGTTCCATGTTCGGTGGGCGGCGTCGCGGGGCGACGTCGTCGCCGGACATGGAACGAACCGGCGATCGGGAAATGCAGGGCGAAGGGCCTGCGCCCGGTGACACCTTGCGCCGCGCGATGGATGCAGCCTCCAGGGCCCAGGCGGCCGACAGCAAGCCGCAGCAGGAAGCACAGGCCGCCGCGCGCGAGCCCTGGCCCGCAACCGATGATCATGATCTCCCGACACTGTTCCTGCACGGGCGTGCCTCCCCGCCGCCGCGCGCACGCGCACCACGTGCCAAGGCGCCATCAAGGCCCAGGACAAGACCCTTGCCCGAAGACGCGGTGTGGCTGACGGATGCCGTCGTCTGGAGCCAGTGCGGCGCGTGGCGCACCTTCTGGCTGCCGCCGACGGATCCCGAAACCTCGGCCCGCATCGCAGGTTTCATCGCGCACGCCGCAGCTGGCGATCTCGAAATCTGGGGGCGCCTGCCCGGCGAGGCGCAGTGGAAACCCATCAAGCCTGCTCACTGGAAGAAGGCGCGCCTCGATCCTTTGGCTTTCCTGCAGGGCCGCGAGAACGCCTTCAGCCTCGCCGCGCCGCCCCGCGCCCGCAAGGCCGACCCCGAAGCGCCACCCCGCGAACCGGTGAGATACGAAGCCCTCATGGTCAGCCGCGCCGCGGTGGAGGCCCTGTTCGCCGACCCCATCAGCGCGGTCGCCTGATCCCGCATCGCAAGCGCCGCCACCTCCTGCGCCGAGAGAGGAGGACCCGCTCTCCCTCACTTGTGAGGGAGTACGGTCGCGCGGTATGCGCGACCGGGAGGGAGTTCGTTTGTGAAGCGCGCCCCACTGAGAGGAACTCCTCCGTCTGCCCGCCGCGCTATCGCGCGCCGGTCATCCACCTCCTCACTGCGTGAGGAGGACCCGCTCTCCCTCACTTGTGAGGGAGTACGGTCGCGCGGTACGCGCGACCGGGAGGGAGTTCGTTTGTAAAGCGCGCCCCACTCAGAGGAACTCCTCCGTCTGCCCCCCTGGCCATTGCTACGAGGACAACCACCTCCTGAAAGACA
>JBILGJ010000283.1:0-4112 GCA_044351125.1 Micropepsaceae bacterium | reverse complement strand
CATCGACCCGGACCTGGCCTGTGCGCAGGAGCTTTTCCAGCGCACCATGGGTCAGCTGCGGGTAATGGCGCTGGAACCAGCGGTCGAGGCGGATGCCCTCTTCGTCTGTCTTCACATAGCGCTGGATGACGGCGGTCATGGTGTCACCACGCGGACAAGCGCAAGGCCTGCGAGCAACGCGGCAATCGAGCCTGCGACCGAAGCGATGACATAGAGTGCTGCATCCGTCATTGCGCCACGCTCGGCCAATTGGATAGCGTCCAGAGAGAAGGCAGAAAAGGTCGTAAAGCCGCCAAGGATGCCCGTGGCGAGGAACATCTTCATTTCATGGGACATCTGGATCATCTGCGCGCCAAGTCCGGCCACGAGCCCCATGGCAAGGCAGCCCGCAATGTTCACGCAGAGGATGCCCCATGGGAACTGTGTCCCCATGACCTGCGTGATCCAGGATGAAAGCAGGTAGCGGGCCATGGCGCCAAGCGCACCGCCCGCGCCAATCAGCAACGTCGTCGACATGCGCCCGGGTATCGCATGGATGGGTGTGAGGCTCAAAGCGGGATCTCTTGCGGGCCAGCGGTGCCGTGACGCAGGAACCGGTCGAGCCAGTAACCAAGTCGTGGCGGAAAGATGCTGTCGGCGGTTTCCTGCAGGGCACTGGCGCTCCACCAGCGATGCTGGCGTATGACGCGGCGTTCGGCCTCGGTCCAATGCGAGAAGTCGAGGTCGAGCGAGGTGCTGCGGACAAGGAAGAAGCGCTCCAGCGTGCGCGTGGGGCGGCCATGGAGCGTGATCTGGTTCGAGCCGAACCAGAGCTCCGGGCCGATCTCGGGGTCCTTAAGGCCCGTTTCCTCGTCCAGCTCGCGGCGGAGGGCTGAGAGAGGGTCCTCGCCGGTTTCGATCGCGCCTCCGGGCAAGCCCCAGAAGCGGCGGGGCTCGGGGGAAAGGACCCCTGCCGGGAGGTGAAACTCGAACAGCAGAATGCGGCTGTCGGGTGCCAGAAGGACAGCGCGCGCAGTCTTTCTGGTAGAATTATCTTCTGTCATTCGCCTTCCGGTTGTTTTTCCACAGATGCAGGGCTTTGATGGCGGGGTCAAGTCGCCCGTTTCGGATCGCTGCGCTCATGTTTCATGTGGAACATTTGCGGAACTTATCCACAGGTGTCGGAGGCGGCTGTTTCCCCAAATCGCTTTACGATGGCTGCGATGACATGCCTAGCATGAGCGACCATCGCGCCAGACGGGGAGAGAAGACCGATGACCATGACACGCCGCAGTGCCCTTGCAGGGCTTGGATCGACCCTCGTTCTGCCCGTCGTGGCCGGGGATGCGCTGGGGGCGGCAATGACGCCGCAGGACAAGCAGTTCTCACGGGTCGCCAGCGCCTGGCTTGACCAGTCAATGCGCCTCATTCCGGTGTCGGCCACCCAGATCGGTGATCACCGCTTCGATACCGAGATTGATGATGTCAGTGCGGCCGGGCGGGCCAAGGGCATTGCGTTCGCGCGGCGGACGCTGGGAAAGCTCGAGGCGCTGGATCCATCGCAACTCTCGCGCGCCAACCAGGTGGACGCGGCCCTGCTGAAGAACACGCTGCGCTCCTATCTCTGGACCACCGAGACATCGCAGGATTGGGCGTGGGACCCGATCTATTACCAGAACATCGCTGGCTCGGCGATCTACGGGCTCATGTCGCGTGAGTTTGCGCCGGCAGCCACGCGGCTGCGCTCGGTGACCGCGCGCATGGAGCGCATCCCGGCGTTCCTCGCGGAGGTACGGCGGCAGCTGGATCCGGCGCGGGTCCCCACACCCCATGCCGAGACCTACGCAGCCCAGAACAAGGGCCTGAAGGGGATCATTGGCGAGCTGGTGCTGCCGGCGTCTGGCGCCCTCAAGGGCGCCGCCCGGGATCGTCTCGATCGCGCGATTGCGACCTATACGGCCGCCATCGACGAGCACCAGCGCTGGATCGAGGGTAGCCTGGTTCCTGCAGCGAAGGCCGACTATCGCGCGGGTGCCGAGCGGTTCGACACCAAGCTTGGCTTCACGCTGCTTTCGAACCTGTCGCGGGCCGAGATCCGGCAGCGCGCCGACGCAGCCGTTATCGCGTGCCGGTCGGAGATGTACGCCATTGCGCGAAAGGTCCTGGCCGGGCGCGTGGATGTCCCGGCCTTGCCGGAGGCGCCGACACCGGAACAGCAACAGGTGGCGATCAAGGCGGCGCTTGAGCTTGCGGCCGCGGACCGTCCCGCGCGAGACAAGCTTGTGCAGGTAGCCACCGATGAGGTGGAGGTGGCCCGACGCTTCATCGTTGAGCGTGACCTGATCACGCTGCCCGAGGGGCCCGTGCGCGTCATCGTAATGCCCGAGTTCCAGCGCGGCATAGCGGTGGCCTATTGCGATTCACCGGGGCCGCTCGAGAAGCATCTCGACACGTTCTACGCCGTGTCGCCGATCCCGGATGACTGGACCGAGGAGCAGACGGTCTCGTTCCTGCGGGAATACAACATGCGCGGCATCGCCGACATCGCGGTGCACGAGGCAATGCCCGGTCATTATGTGCAGCTGTTCCATTCCAACCGATACCCCTCGGTCGTGCGTGCGATCCTGGGCTCGGGTTCGTTCATCGAAGGCTGGGCGGTCTATGCCGAGCAGATGATGGTCGATGAGGGATACCGCGCGAATGATCCGCTCTATCGCCTGACGCAGTTGAAGATACAGCTGCGCGCGATCTGCAATGCGATCATCGACCAGGCCATACACTGTGACGGGATGAGCCGCGAGCAGATGATGAAGCTTCTGACCGAGACCGCCTTCCAGGAAGAGCGCGAGGCTGCGGGCAAGTGGCGACGCGCGCAGCTGTCGGTCACGCAGCTGTCCACGTATTTCGTGGGCTACCAGGAGCACGCGGAGGCGCGGCGCGAAGCCGAACGACGCGCGGGCGCGGGCTTCAAGCTCAAGGCCTACCATGACGGGATCCTGTCATTCGGATCGCCGCCGATGCGCTATGCGCGCCAGCTCTATTTCAACGAACCCATCGCCTGACGGCGCAGGGCGTCCCAGCGCTCGAGGCGCTCGCGGATGCGCGCCTCGATCCCCTCGCCACGCGGCTCGTAGTAGGTTTCGGGCTGCATGGCGTCGGGGAAGAAGCGCTGGGTCGAGACACCAAGCTCGGTGTCGGGTTCGTAGACATAGTCCTTGCCGTAGCCGAGTTCCTTCATCATCCGCGTTGGCGCATTGAGAATGTTCATCGGCGGGTTCAGGGAGCCCGAGGCCCCGGCTGATGCCTGTGCGCGCTTGAAGGCCATGTAGGCGGCGTTCGATTTTGGTGCGACCGCAACGTAGATGACAGCCTGCGCGATGGCGAGCTCGCCCTCGGGCGAACCCATCAGCTCGAAGGCATCCTTCGCGGCGAGCGCCTGGACAAGCGCATTGGGATCGGCAAGGCCGATGTCCTCGACGGCCATGCGCACGACACGGCGGATGATGTAGAGCGGATCCTCGCCGCCAGCGAGCATGCGCGCCAGCCAATAGAGCGAGGCGTTCACGTCCGATCCACGGACGGATTTGTGCAGGGCGCTGACGAGGTTGTAGTGACCCTCCCTGCCCTTGTCATAGACCGGTGCTCGCTTCTGGATGGCGCGCATGAGCTGTTCGACCGAAAGAGGCGTCGGTGGCTTCAACGAAAGGACCTGCTCGACCAGGTTCAAGAGGAAGCGGCCATCGCCATCGGCCATCGCCTTCAGGGTCGTGCGGGCCTCGGGCTGGAGGGGCAGCCCCTGCCCTGTTTCGGTCTCGGCCCGCGCAAGAAGGCGTTCGAGGTCGTCCATGCCGAGCCGGTTCAGCACAAGCACCTGCGCGCGGGAGAGGATCGCGGCGTTGAGTTCGAAGCTCGGGTTTTCGGTGGTCGCGCCGACGAGGATGACGGTTCCATCCTCCATCACGGGCAGAAACGAGTCCTGCTGTGCACGGTTGAATCGATGGATCTCATCGACAAACAAAAGGGTGGCGCGCCCCTGGGCCCTTCGGGCGCGCGCCATGTCGAAGACCTTTCGCAGCTCTGCGACCCCGGAAAAGATGGCCGAGATCTGTTCGAACTGGAGGCTCAGGCCCTGG
>JBILGJ010000282.1:0-4115 GCA_044351125.1 Micropepsaceae bacterium | reverse complement strand
CGCGACGCTGGCCGTCCGGCAGGGTCGAGATGCCCCTTGGTTCGCCGAAATAGACGCCGCCGGTCAATTCGCGGACGATCATGATGTCGAGGCCGGCCACAATCTCGGGCTTGAGCGTCGAGGAGGACTTGAGCGCGTCGAAGCAGAGCGCGGGGCGCAGATTGGCAAACAGGCCCAGGTCCTTGCGCAGGCGCAGGAGGGCTGCCTCGGGACGCTTGTCGTAGGCGACGCTGGCCCATTTCGGGCCGCCGACGGCACCGAACAGAACGGCATCGGCGGCGAGGGCCTTGTGCATCGCGGCTTCGGTCACGGGCGTGCCGTGCACGTCGTAAGAAGCGCCGCCGACGAGATCGCGCGTGGTCTCGAAGCGCGTCGTTCCGCTGGTGTTGAACCAGGAAATGAGGCGCTCGACTTCGGCCATGACTTCAGGGCCGATGCCGTCGCCCGGCATGATGAGAATGTTTCGTGTTGTCATCTGGGTATCGCGGTGAAGATGTGCTGCTTGTACAGCATCGGTGCCGGGCGCGTCAGTGCGGGTTTGGTCGCAGTGACGGGTTGGTTGCGGAGCTCTTCACAGTGGAGGGTTGCAGCGCCGAATATCGCCGAAATCGCCGAAAACAAAAAGAGAACAAATTGACGCAGGGGAGGAGGAAAGGGTTTCACGCGAACGGCGCGAAGCAGGGAAGTGCGCGAAAAGAGAGAGGGCGAAGTTCTGGGTGGCCGGTTCGCGCTGCCGCGCGACGCGGCCATGACGGATTGGAGGCAGTGTGGCGCGCACATCCGCCGCCAGCACGTGCACATTGTTTTTGCGCGTTTTTATGTTTCGCGCTTCGCGTGAAACCCCTCTTGACGTCCGTCACATCCAAGGTGTCTGGGTTTTGCGCCTGGCTTCGAAGGCGTCGATTGATTTTTCGTGGCGCAGGGTCAGGCCGATGTCGTCCCAGCCATTCAGCAGGCATTGTTTCCTGAAGGGGTCCACGTCGAAGCGGATCGTTCCTCCATCGGGCCCGCAGATTTCCTGTTTCTCGAGGTCGACCGTCACGGTGGCGTTCGCGCCGCGCGCGGCATCGTCGAGAAGCCTGTCGACATCGGCCTGCGGCAGGACGATCGGCAGGATGCCGTTCTTGAAGCAGTTGTTGTAGAAGATGTCGGCGAAACTGGGGGCGATCACGCAGCGGATGCCGAAGTCGAGGAGAGCCCATGGCGCGTGCTCGCGGCTTGAACCGCAGCCAAAATTCTGGCCGGTGACCAAGATCTGTGCGTTGCGCCAGGCGGGCTGGTTCAGGACAAAGCCCGGGATCTCTTTCCCTTCAGGGGTATAGCGCATCTCGTCGAAGAGGTGTTTGCCCAGACCCGTTCTTTGAATCGTTTTCAAAAACTGCTTCGGGATGATCATGTCGGTGTCGACATTGATCATGGGCAGCGGGGCGGCGACGGCGGTGAGGGTGGTGAATTTCTGCATGGCGGCTTTTAACTCCTGGCCGTTTGACCTGCTTCGGGTTTCACGCCCCTATCGTCTCGAAAACCTGCGGCCTTGACGACAAGTATTTTGCCGACCGACGAAGGCTGTTCATGAGGTGCGACGGCAACCACGGCTTTGCATCATCCACGGATTGTCCGCGCAAGGCAAAGAAGACTGCCAACGCAAATGCCCACTCTGCCTGGGTCAGATAGCCGCTTTTCTGATAACCCCAGCCTTGCGTCCCGCTGAAATAGCGAAAAGCGGTCGCGGCGCCGAAGAGGCCAAACCCAGTGTAGACAACACAAAGGTCGGTACAAAACTCGTGATTGTCCCAGCCGCCGGGTGGCTCGGATTTCGACGCCAGCAGATAGTGGGAAAGCTCGTGCGCGAATGTCGCGACGAGTGCGACAGGATCGTCGATGAGCTTTGGATCGTAAGTGATGAGGACCTCATTGCCTTCGATGCCGAAGGTGCCGCTCGGCTGGTTGCGCGCAATCTCCCACTGCAGAAAAGCGGTCTCGCTGACCCTTGGATCCGGGGCCTCGGGCTGTGCTGCGATCAGACATTGCCATTGTTCCATTCCCATCAGGTTGCGCACTGTCTGGAAAACATGCAGGGCACGGTCGTGCCCCGTTGCTTCCGTTGGTGGAAAAAATTCTGGCGTAGGCTGAACAAAAAACTGACGCTTGAGGTCTTCCCTGCCGCCCAGAGCTTCAAGCAGCCATCGCCAGGTTTGAACCTGCCATTCCTCATCCTCGAGGCTCAACGTTGATTGGGTCTTGAAGGGCCACATGATGGTTCGCCGGTCCCCTACTATCCACCTCCAAAAACAATCAAGATCATGCGCCGGGGCACGAGCATAGGATCATCTCCCCGGCTTTATTCGGCGGCCCTCGTCACCGGGCGGGTCTGATCTCCGCGGCCCGCGAGCAGTCCGGACAATGAAATGTCTTCGTCAATTGCTGGCCAGTGAAATCCCGTGCCGCCACCCGAGAGTTCGAAACTCTCTCGCTGCGCTGGCGATGCTGCCAGAAGGCGGGGAAACCAGGCCAACGGCACGCCCAATGTCCGTCCATCGGTGAGCTCTACCCACATGGTGCTGTCATCAAACCTGAGCGCCCTAGCCGAAATGTTCATGCCACGCCCTCTCAATGGATTCCTTGTGCTCGTCGACCACCGCCAGCAATTGTCTTAGATCGCTGGCGCTAAATCCATAGCTGTCAGCGACATGCGGCGGGTTTAACCAAAACTTGGCGGCCGCATCGCCGCGCCTTACGTGAATATGAACGGGTTCGCGAGGATTTCCCTCGTTGCTGTAGAAGAAGAAACGATGCCCCTTCCATTGAAAGACCGTCGGCACTGCTAGAGGTCCCTGATGTCGACGAGGTGGCCCGTCACGGCAGCGGCGGCGGCCATGGCGGGGGACATGAGGTGGGTGCGCCCTCCCCTGCCCTGCCGGCCTTCGAAATTGCGGTTCGAGGTCGAGGCGCAGCGTTCGCCTGGGGCGAGCTTGTCGGCGTTCATGGCGAGGCACATGGAGCAGCCGGGCTCGCGCCACTCGAAACCCGCTTCGATGAAGATGCGGTCGAGGCCTTCCTGCTCGGCCTGCTCCTTCACGAGGCCTGAGCCCGGAACGATCATCGCATTGACATGCGCGGCCACGCGCTTGCCCTGCACGATTTTGGCAACTTCACGGAAGTCCTCGATGCGGCCGTTGGTGCAGGAACCGATGAAGACGCGATCGACCTTCACGTCCTTCATCGCCGTGCCGGCCTTGAGGCCCATGTAGTCGAGCATGCGCTCAAGCGCGGCCCGGCGCTGGGGATCGGGCTCGGTTGCGGGATCCGGCACGTGACCGGTCACGGGCACGACGTTTTCGGGCGACGTACCCCATGTCACGAGCGGCGGGATCGATGCGGCGTCGATACGGATTTCGGCGTCGAATTTCGCGCCCTCGTCAGACTTCAACGTCTTCCAGTAGCTGACGGCTGCTTCCCAGGCGGCGCCCTTGGGGGCATGCGGGCGGCCCCTGAGATAGGCAAAGGTCGTCTCGTCGGGGGCGATGAGGCCTGCGCGGGCGCCCGCCTCGATCGACATGTTGCAGACCGTCATGCGGCCTTCCATGGACAGGGCGCGAATGGCTTCGCCGGCATATTCGATGACATAGCCCGTGCCGCCGGCGGTGCCGATGCGCCCGATGATGGCAAGGATGATGTCCTTGGCCGTGATGCCGGGCGCGGTCTTTCCGTCCACGGTCACGCGCATGTTTTTCGAGGGTCTTGTGAGCAGGGTCTGGGTCGCGAGCACGTGCTCGACCTCGCTGGTGCCGATGCCGAAGGCCAGGGCCCCGAAGGCGCCGTGGGTTGCGGTGTGGCTATCGCCGCAGACGATGGTCTGGCCCGGCAGGGTCAGGCCCTGCTCCGGCCCCACGATGTGGACGATGCCCTGGCGGATATCGTCCATGGCGTAATAGGTCACGCCAAAGTCACGGGCGTTTTTCTCGAGCGTTGCCACCTGAAGCGCGGATTCCGGATCCGCAATGCCCTTCGACCGGTCGGTCGTGGGGACGTTGTGGTCGGCGACCGCGAGCGTGAGCTCGGGCCTGCGCACCTTGCGCTTTGCCATGCGCAGGCCTTCGAAGGCCTGCGGGCTT
>JBILGJ010000041.1:0-13059 GCA_044351125.1 Micropepsaceae bacterium | reverse complement strand
AAATGGGACGAAGACGCCTTCGGTCGCGAATACGACCTCGACGTCTTCAACATTGTCGCGGTCAGCGCCTTCAATTTCGGGGCCATGGAAAACAAGGGTCTCAACATCTTCAACGACAAGCTTGTCCTGGCACGCCCCGACACGGCCACGGACACCGACTATGACCAGATCGAGGCCGTGATTGGCCACGAGTACTTCCACAACTGGTCCGGCAATCGGGTCACCTGCCGCGACTGGTTCCAGCTCTCGCTGAAGGAGGGCTTCACGGTATTCCGTGACCAGGCATTCTCGGCCGACATGCGCTCGGCCGCCGTCGAACGCATCGGCGACGTCCGCGCCCTGCGCCTGCGCCAGTTCCAGGAGGATGCTGGTCCCCTCGCCCATCCGATCCGGCCGGACCAGTACGTCACGATCGACAATTTCTACACCGCCACCGTCTACGAGAAGGGCGCGGAGATTGTGCGCATGCTGCAGACGATCCTCGGCACCGAGGATTTCCGCAAAGGCTGCGACCTGTATTTCGCAAGGCATGACGGCACGGCTGCAACCTGCGAGGACTTCGTCAAGGCCATGGAGGACGCAACCGCGGCCGACCTCTCGCAGTTCCGCCTCTGGTATTCGCAGGCAGGCACCCCCATCATCGAAGGGCGCGGAACCTATGACGCCGCGGCACAGAGCTACCTCCTCACCCTGAAGCAGACCGTACCCGACACGCCGGGGCAGACGGGCAAGAAGCCCATGCATATTCCTGTGAGCATGGGCCTCGTCGGACGCCGCTCGGGCGCCGACCTTGCAGCCACCCAGGCTGGCAAGAGCGCAACTTCACACGTTCTCCCGCTGACGCAGACCGAGCAGACCTTCCGCTTTACCGGTGTCAGCGAGGAACCCGTGGCATCAATCGGACGGGGCTTCTCGGCGCCAGTCCGCTTCGAGATGCAGCTCTCGGCCGAAGACCGTGCCTTCCTCATGGCCAGGGACAGCGACCCCTTCAATCGGTGGGAATCCGGCCAGAAACTGGCAACGGAAGTCCTTCACCGCATGACCGCCGATGCCCGTGCAGGCAAGACACCCGAGCCAGACAGCCGCTTCGTCGCCGCCTTTGGCGACCTGCTGTCGGACATGCGGCGCGATCCGGCCTTTACGGCGATGGCCGCGGCCCTCCCGACGGAAATGGAGCTGGCGCAAGGCCTTCAGGACGCCGACCCCGACGCAATCCACCTGGCCCGGGAAACGCTCCGCAAGGCTCTTGCGGCCACCTATCGCGGCAAGCTCCACGAGATCTATGCAAACCTGAAGTCCAACGAGCCCTTCACGCCGGATGCCGCCTCTGCCGGACGCCGGGCGCTGCGCAACGCATGCCTGCGCTACCTGACCGCGGAAGACACCCCGGCAACCCGCAGCCTCGCCTTCGAGCACTTCAGGACCGCCGACAACATGACGGATGCGGTCGCCGGTCTCCTGTGCCTGGTCGACATGGACGGCACCGAAGGCAACAAGGCGCTCGAGGCCTTCCATGACAAATGGAAGAACAATCCCCTTGTCATCGACAAGTGGATGACGATCCAGGCCCAGTCCTCGAACCCGGGCACCCTGAAGCGGGTCAAGGACCTGACCGCACATGCTGCCTTCAACCTTGCCAACCCGAACCGCGTACGCGCACTCGTGGGCGCGTTCGTCATGGGCAACCAATTGCGGTTCCATGCCCCCGACGGCTCCGGCTACGCATTCCTCGCCGATACGGTGCTGCGTCTCGATGGCGTCAACCCGCAGGTCGCTGCGCGCCTGTGCGGTGCATTCGAGACATGGCGCCGGTTCGATCATGGGCGTCAGACCCTGATCCGCAAGGAGCTTGCCCGCATTGCGGCTACGCCAGAGCTCTCGCGAAACGTGAGGGAAATCGCCGAAAAGATGCTCGGGTGATTCGCACGCAGCAACACATTGGCCACGACCGGTTGCAAAACGGTCCGGCGGGGGTGACAAGCCAGAGGTGCCCGACATAATCCGGACGGGTAATGATTCGATTCTGGGTTATCAAAAATGGCCATCGCCACGCACACAGCCTCCGCAGGCTTGAAGTCAGGCGGTCTTTCGTCCCTGTACAACCTGATTTCCAGGGACACCACGACGTACTGGATCATTCTCGGTACGATCGCGACGATCCTTTCAGTAGCCGCGGCCGCTACCATCCAGATGCGCCGCGAGCAAATGACGGCTGCCGAACGTGTCGAGCGTGAAGCCCGTGAATTCAGGGAATTCGTGGCGCATTCGGGGCGCCTCGTCGGCGGCTCGCTCAACCGGACACGCGCGGCCGTCGAGGCCGCAATCAAGGCGGCCCCTGCCTTTCCCGTCGTCGTCACCGACCCGATCGTCCAGAACCTGATCGCCCTCGCCCCGAATGGCGACATGTACTGGGACAAGGCTGGCATGCCAACCGAGCCGCGGAGCTATGCGGGCACCGAACTGTTCCAGCGGCTGATGGCCCAGCCCAGCGCCACCTACATGACAGGCGCATTCGAGACACAGCAGGCCGGCACGGGGTCATTGGCCATCGCCAAGAGATCGGCAGACGATCCTGACCGCATCTATGTGACGCTGTTGGACAAGCAGAAGCTCGCAGCCGAACTCCAGGACATCAAGGGCCAGCGTAGCGAGGCCCTCTTTGTCATTGACAGCAATGGCCGCACCATCAACCGAACCACAAGGAACAGCACCCACGCGGCTCTGCTGTCAGAGGTGCTGAACGCGCTGCCGCCGACCATCGCAAGCAGCCCCCTGAGCCGGCAGTTCGAGCACAAGGGTCAAAGTTATCTTGCAGCGGCGATGCAGATCCCTGGATACGACCTGCGCGTCGTGTCAATCACGCGCGCCGCCGAAGTCCTGTCCAGCTGGACCGACTATCTGCCGCTCTGGTCCATCATGATCTTCGGTCCTTCCCTGCTCGGCGCGGCCCTGTCGTGGGCCTTGCTGAACCAGATGGAACAGACCACGCGGTCGAAAAATGCATTGCGCCGCACTGAAGAGCGCTTCGAGCTGGCCGTCAGCGGCGCCCGCTGCGGGATCTGGGACTGGGACGTTCCCAACCGCAGCATGTACTGGTCAGGCGCCATGAATGCCTTGCTCGGCCTTGGCAGCCAGCCCCGGATCGTGCGGCTGGACGAACTGACCGACCGGCTTCACGCAGAAGATCGCAATACGCTGCGCAATATCGAGGAGGCCATCCTTCGCGGCGGCGAGCACTACGACGAATCCTTCCGCCTCAGGCACGAGGACGGGCACTATGTCTGGGTCCGCGCCAAGGGCCACGCCTACCGCACGCTGCGGGCCGAGCATCCCCGCCTGTCGGGCATTGCGCTGGACATCACCGACCAGAAGCAGGCGGCCGAGCGGCTCAACGTTACCGAACGCGTGCTCAAGGCCGCCTTCGAGAACGCAGCCGAGGCATTCGCACTCTGGGACCACGACGGCAGGCTCATCCTCTGCAACAGGCGGTTCATGGAGTTCTATGGGCTCACGCAAGCGCGGCTGGGCGACTCACGGCGCACCCTGCTCGAGCGCGCGATGCCGCAGGACCTCAAGAACGGCGAGACACCGCTCGAGCTCATCAATCTGGGCGGGTCCACCGGGACTGTTGAACTGCAGCGCGTGGATGACCGCTGGCTTCTGGTCAGCGAGCGACAGGCGACCGACGATGCCCGCATCATGGTGGCCACCGACATCACCGCCCTGAAGAAGAACGAAGACGCTCTCCAGTCATCACACCGACAGCTGCAGGAACAGGCACTGAAACTCGGCGAAATCGCCACGAAGCTGGAACGCGAGAAGCAGCGCGCCGAAGAAGGCAGCCGGTCAAAGACCGAGTTCCTGGCAAACATGAGCCACGAACTCAGAACCCCGCTGAATGCCATCATGGGCTTCTCGGATGCCATGCAGAACGAAGTCCTGGGCCCCCTGCCCCCGCGATATGTCGGCTATGCCAAGGACATACACACCAGCGGTGAATCCCTTTTGCGGCTCATCGATGAAGTTCTCAACATGGCACGCATCGAGTCGGGCCAGATGGAACTGAGGATCGCACCAACCGACCTCACGTCGCTTGTCGCAGAGGCCGCGCAGGAGATCGAGGACAACGCCCGCGCGGCCGGGATCACGATCCGCACCCAACTGCGTGACTTGCCGGCGGTCCGCGCCGATCGACGGGCGATCCGTGAAGTCTTGGCGAACCTCTTGTCCAATGCCCTGAAGTTCAACTCGACAAGCGGCTTCGTGACCATCGAGACCCGCATGCTGGCCGACCAGGCATCCGTCTGGATCCATGACACCGGGGTTGGGATTGCACCGGAAAACCTGTCCCGCGTGATCAAGCCGTTCGAGCGCATCGAAACGGCGACCAAGGCGAACAAGAAGGGCGGCACGGGACTGGGCCTCGCTGCCTCCAACGGAATCATCGCGCGTCATGGTGGACGCCTGAGCCTCGAGAGCGAAACAGGCGTGGGAACCAGCGTCTATTTCACCCTGCCCCTGGCCACCTGAAATCCGTTTCCCGAGAAGGGAGAAACGCGAGGCGCCGGCACAACCTTCCGGCAAGTCAGCGCGCCGCCGTGACGGGGAAGGCACTTGCCCGCGCGTCCGCGCCGGCGTCATGGAACGCATTGATTTCAAAGCATTCTCCTCGCGCCACATAACGGTCGCGGAGCGCGCTTCACCTGCTTTTTGCACTGCACAAGCCGACGAAGGATTCCCCCGCTCGCAAGTCGATCGGGGTGCGGCAGAAAGCCCGGGACTGCGACCTTCACTCCGCTTGTTGGCGTTTTCGGAACTGTCTAGAGTCGCTCGCAAGTCGCGCTAGGACGTGCGCAACGAACCTGACTGTCGGGTAGCCTAGGCTGCTCATTAAGACGGTCAGGAAATGCACGTTGACCGGCGCGCGACGAGGGGACAGATGGCCACCATGACGGCCATATATGGAGAGAAGTATGAATAGGACTGGTTTGTTTCTCTTTATCGCGGTCGTCATCCTGGCGGTCGCTGCCTACTTCTTCTTGAATCAGAAGCCGGCTGGCGAAGCTACCGACGCCACGGCGACGGAAGCTCCGGCTGAAGCCGCTCCGGCTGAAGCCGCTCCGGTCGAAGGCGAAGCCGCTCCGGCTGAAGCTGCTCCGGTCGAAGGCGAAGCCGCTCCGGCTGAAGCCGCTCCGGCTGAAGCTGCTCCGGCTGAGGCCGCTCCGGCTGAAGCTGCTCCGGCTGAAGCTCCGGCTGCACCGCCGGCCCAGTAAGCTGGCTTGAACAGTCACTTCTAGTGTCTGTGCATGCGGTTCGCCCTCGGGCGGACCGCATGTTTTTTTGTGCTAACCTTTAGTCCAGGTCCGCAAAGGAGAGCCCGCATGAACCGTTCAATTCTAGCCCTGCTCGCAATCGTGATTGTCGGTGGTGGCCTTTATTACTACACGCAGATGAGGAAGCCCGAGGCGCCCGTCGCCGACACCGGCGCGACCCAGGCAGCCTCGAGCGACAACGAGCCGCTGCTCTTCACATGGGAGAACTGGGCAGACCCGCCGTTCCTTGCCGAGTACAAGGAAAAGTATGGCGTTGAGCCCCGCACGGCCATCTGGGCCGACGAGGACGAAGCCTTCGCCAAGATGCGCGCCGGCTACAAGCCCGACGTGATGGCGCCCTGCTCGTACGAGTTCGGACGCTGGCAGGAAGCGGGCCTCATCCAGCCGATTGATGTGACCAAGCTCAAGTACTGGAAGGACATCCCTGAGGCCTTGAAGAAGGTGCCAGGCATGATGAAGTCCGAGACGGAAGCCTGGTTCATTCCGCAATACTGGGCCAACACCTCGATCACCTACCGTACCGACCTGGCACCTGAATATGTCGGCAAGGAAAGCTGGAAGATCCTGTTCGACCCCAAGTACAAGGGCAAGATCGCCGGCCTCGACGGCGTCGATGACACGGTGACCCTGATCGCAAAGACGTGGGGCGTTGATCCCTACAACATGAGCGACAAGGACTGGGAACTCGTGCAGGGCAAGCTGCGCGAATTCGTCGCCAATGCCCGCTTCATCTCGTCGGACGAGACATCACTTTCGCAGGGCCTCGCGTCCGGCGAAGTGGTGGCGGCCGTCACCTGGAACCAGACCCATGCCGCCCTGAAGCGTGAGGGCAAGCCCGTTGCCTTCATGAACCCGCCCGGCGGCATGTTCACCTATGTCTGCGGCATGGTCGTCCACGCGGAAGCGAAGAACCTCGAAAAGGCCTACGCCATCATCGACAGCGGCATCTCTCCGCAGGCGATGAAGTACCAGCTCGACCAGCTGAACAACGGCCCCGCGAACACGACGATCTTCGCCGACTACACGGACGAGCAGCTGAAGGAAATCAACTTCTCGCGCGATGTCGAAGGCTTCCTCAATTCCGGCACCTTCCAGGTCCGCCTGAAGAACAAGGAAGAGATCGTGAAGTTCTGGACCGAGATCCGCGGCGGCGGCTAAAGCCATCCGCGAATGATTGAAGGGGCCTCCGCGCGACCTCGCCCGGGGGCCCTCTTTTTTGGTTCCCTTCGCGGCGTCATCCCGAGGGGGATGACATCGGGCGCGCGATACCCCATATGAGAGCGCCTTGATGTGGAAGGGCAGACCCCATGCACACTGACAGCCGCCTGACATCCGACATCGTGGGACAGGTAATACGCCTCGCGCACCATGCGGGCGCGCGGAACTGGATCCCCTCGACCAGCGGCAACTTCTCGGTCCGCATCGACGACAGGACCTGCGCCGTCACGGCGTCGGGCAGCGACAAGACACAGCTTTCGGCCGACGGCGTGATCGCCGCCGCGATCAGCGGCGAACGCCACCCCCGCGAGTCCGCCGAGGCCCCACTCCACTACATGATCTACCGCACACTGCCCGAGGCAGGCGCGGTGACACATGTGCATGCCCTGCCCGCCGTCCTGGCATCGATGGCCTTGCGTCAGCAGAACCGCGTTCGTCTCGAGGGCCTCGAGATGCTGAAAGCCTTCCACGGCTTCCAGACCCACGAGGCGCACCTTGACGTGCCCGTGTATGACAATGACCAGGACATGGACACGCTCGCCCGGCGAATTGAGCAGGACCTGGCTGTGAAAAAGCCCTGCTGGGGCTTCCTGCTCGCAGGACACGGGCTCTACGCCTGGGGTCGCACCACGCAGGAGACGCTTCGCCATCTCGACGCTTTCGATTACCTTTTCACCCTGAGCCTGAAGCTGAAAGGAATACCGGCATGACGACCCTTACGGTGTTTGACCTGTCCAGGGGATTTGCGCCCGTCTCCGAGACAACGGACACGCGCGACATCATCAAGGCCCTCGCACCATTCGATGTCCGTTTCGAACGCTGGCAGGCCACGCGTGAACTGCCCCCCGGCGCCGGCCAGGACGAAGTGCTCGAGGCCTATGCCGCCGATGTGGAACGCCTGAAGAAGATTGGTGGCTACCAGTCAGCCGACGTCGTGCGCATGCGCCCCGACCACCCCGACCGCGAGGCCATGCGCCAGAAATTCCTGTCCGAGCACACACACGCCGATGATGAGGTCCGCTTCTTCGTCGAGGGCGCGGGCGCCTTCTACCTGCGCAACAGGGAACAGGTCCTCCAGATGGTCTGCACGGCAGGCGACCTGCTGTCCGTTCCCAAGCACACGCGCCACTGGTTCGATATGGGACCCAAGCCCCTGTTTGCGGCCATTCGCCTGTTCACGACGCCGGAGGGCTGGGTCGCCGAATTCACGGGCGACAAGATCGCGGACAACATTCCGAAATACGCCACGTGATCCGGGCCGTCGTCTTCGACATCGAGGGCACGATCGGCGACATCGCCTTCGTGCGCTCGGTCCTGTTCCCCTTCGCGCGCGAACGCCTCGGGCCGTACTTCAACGCCCATTGGCGTGACGACCAGGTGCAGGCGATCCTCGAGGAAGCCAGGCAGGCCTCAAGCCTGCCCCTGGCAACGCCCGCTGAAGCCGAGGCCTTGTTTGCCACGTGGATCGACGAGGATCGAAAGATCACGCCGCTGAAGACCCTGCAGGGACTGATATGGCGCTCAGGCTATGAGACGGGCGTGCTCAAGGCCCATCTCTATGACGACGCCATCGCGGCGATAAAACGCTTCCATGCGCAAGGCCTGAAGCTGTTCATCTATTCATCCGGATCGATCGAGGCCCAGAAACTCTACATGGCTCATTCGGTCGCCGGAGACCTGCGCCCCCTTGTGAGCGACTATTTCGACACCACAACCGGCCCCAAGGCAGACCCGGCATCCTATCGCGCCATCGCAAGGCAGATAGGACAAAGCCCGGCAGACATCATCTTCTTCTCCGATGCCACCGCAGAGGTCAGCGCAGCGCTGGAAGCAGGCATGTCGGCCATGCTGCTGTGCCGCAGTCCCGGTGCACCGGCACCCGCCGAGCGCGCGAGGTTCAAGTCGATCGAGGACTTCGCCGCACTCGCCCAGCTATGACTGGCAGAGCCGCACGACGTGGATGTCGAGCGCACCCGAGGTGCCCGGCAGGCCCAGGGGGCTGCCCGGTCGCGCAAGGTCATCCCTGATCCAGCCCAGCGCCAGATGCCGCTCGGTTGCCGGCGACGAGGCAACCGAAGTGATCGAGCCCGCACTTCCGCCCTTGCCGATCAACTCACCCCGCGCCAGAGGCCGCGCGCTCGACAACTGCACCAGTCGGCTGCCGCAACCACGCCGACGCTGCGCAAGCGCATCAGAGCCGTTGAAACGCCGCAGGACATCGGGCTCAACGCCAAGATCAAAGGGACTGCGAAGGTCTTGCGCGCGGGCCGCGAACTGCGCCGGAATCCAGTCCGTGCCGGGAAGTGGCACCGCCGCCTCGATACGCGCATGCTCAAGCACTCGGTTGCCGACCGCCTGAAGGCCAAAGCCGGCACCCACCCGCATCAGGCGATCCCAAACAAGTCCGGCCCCGGCGCCATCCATCCAAAGTTCGAAACCCTCAGCCACCCGCAGCAGCAGCACCTGGCTCTGCCGCCAACCCACCGCGCGTTGACCAGCCGGGGCCTCGGCACCGCCGCGCTCGGAGGCACCAAGAAAACCGGCAAGCTCCAGGATCGCCTCGGCAAATGGCCCTCGAAGCCCAATGCCGCCGCGTTGGCCAGTCCGATCGGACACCTGCACGTTGAACCCCGAAGCGCCGTCGGCAAACCAGGCATGGTCACTGACGACGGTGGTCAACTCGAAGCATTGTTCGTCGAGCCGCGCGAGGAGCCCCTCACCCCGGGCAGATCCACTGTCATCGCACCACAGCACGCGGGCCGTCTGGCCCAGCCCGATCAGGCCCGCGTCATGCGTCGTCGCAAAGCCAAGGAAAGCGGCGGCGTCAGGTCCCTCGAACCGCCAGCAATACCGCGCCGACATGTCGGCAATGGCCGCGCGCGCAACCATGGCTTCGCACTCTTCTCGCTCGCTGGTATAGACTTGCGGCACCGCAAAGCTGCAAACGCGGGTCCACATGTCGCTCGCGCACAGCGCCGCCGTGCGCCCGTGCAGCGCCGTCTTGAGGATCACCCGGCCCGAAACATCGCTCATGCACCACCCTGCATGCTGCGCAGCACGGCCTCCGCCGCAAGGCGCCCGTTGGTCCCTGTGACACCGCCACAAGGATGCGTTCCGGCCCCGCAGAGATGGAGCCCGGGAACAACCGGCGCCGGTGCTCCCGCCCGGAAGGCCGGGCGCAGCGCGCCAAGCTGGTCCGGCGACAGGTCCCCGCCATGCCAGTGACAACCCGCCCCGCCACCAAGCGCAGCAAGATCAACAGGCAGATAGACATCAACCGCCGCCACGAGATCCGGCAGATCCGGCGCAAACTGCCGCAAGCGGTTGAGCACGGCCGTCACCAGTCCCGTCCGCGCCTGCTCCCCGTCATTGACCCCGAAACCCGATGGAACATAGGTCGCATTCACCGACATGACATGGCAGCCCGCTCGCGCAAGGCTCGCATCGTGGACTGACGGGAGCGTGACTTCGAGCGCGAGCTCCGTTGACAGCTGTCCCTGCTCGAATGCCGCATGCGACCGCGCCAGTTCATTCATGGAAAGACAGACGAGCAGGCGTTCCTTCAGGTAGCGCTTGTCCAGGTTCTTGAATGTGGGCGGCCCGTTCAGGGCGAAATTCACCTTCGCCACCGCACCCTCCATGCGATAGCCCTGAAGCTGCCGCTTGAAACCCAGCGGCAGATCGCGCTCGGCACCCATCCTCAGATAGGTCTGCAGCGGTGACAGGCTCGAGACCACATGCGGTGCATAGACGGCATCGCCGTTGGACAGGTGGACGCCCGCGATCCGGCCGCTCTCGAACAGGTACTGATCGGCACGGGCTCCAAGCCTGACACGAACACCCGCAGCCTCGGCCGCCTTCTGCAACGTGGCGACCAGGGCTCCCGCCCCGCCGACGGGATGCACCACGCCCGTGGCATTGTGTGGCTCAAGCGCCCGCCGCAGCACCGGCAGCACGGCAGAGCCCGCCGCCGCAGGAGCAAAGGCGTTTCCGAGCACCGCATCAAAGGCGATGGCGCCCTTGAGCAGCGGCGTCACGAAATTCCGGTCCAGCAGTTCGGCGATCGACAGCTCGAGCTGCGCTGCGACCTGTGCGTCGGGCGCGCTCTGCCGTGGACGTCCACCCAGGAGCGAGCTGCGTGAGGCTTCCCCGGCGGCGGCAGGCACGGCGGCCTGCTGCGTCCAGGCATGCAGTTGCTGCGCCGCCCGGCGCATGCCTGTCGCATAGGCAGGCCACGCCTTGGCATCACCGGCATCATGAACGGCCAGCGATTGCGCCGTATGCCGCAGGTCTTCACCCAGGATGATGTGGCGACCATCCGGTGAAAGGGCAACGGCGCCCGTCTGACGCGCTGAAAACTGCAGGCCAAGCTTCGCAAGCCGAAGCGTCTTCATCACCTCGGCGTCCAGCGGCCCGACAAGATGGGCGACCGTCGAGACGCGGAAACCAGGAGCGATCTCGTCCGTGCGGCACATGCCACCCAGGCGGTCCTGCGCCTCCAGCACGATCACACGCTTGCGCGCCTGCGCCAGAAGCACGGCGCAGACCAGTCCGTTGACACCGCCACCGATCACGATGACATCGAAATCCTGTCCGGGCGCCGCATCAGGCATCGCTCGGTACCCTTGCGCGCACCGACGCCCCCAGCGCCTGCGCCATGCTCAGGCCTGCGCGTCCCGTCGCGCCCGAGAAACTCTCGCCCTCAAGCCACAAGCCCCGGCCGACCTTCCACACACCGTCATGCGCAATGTCAGGCAGAGTGGGGATCTCGCCCTCGGATGCCCCGAGGCCAGATCGTGGCCGCTGGAGCTCAAGAAACGGACGTGGCTCGGCCGGACTGACAAGCTCCGCCCCCTTGAGCGACAGCTCAAACCCGGGGGCCCACGCCTCGATCGCCTTCGTGACTGCAGAAACGAGGCGCTCGCGCCGCGGTCCGGTCCATGGCCCCTCATCTGTCTCGCGCGGGATGAACAGGATATCGGCCACCACCTGCCACATCATGCGCTCCTCGCCGCGACCAACAGGCGTCACGCGCAGCGACAAGCAATAGTCCTGGAGCAGTTGCCGTGCCTCGAATGCCCCATGGGAACGGACAAGCCGCCCGAGCGAGGGATTGAGCAGGATGCTGGCACCCGACGTGATCGTCCCCGCGCCCACACCCCTGACGGCCGGCGGCATGCCGACCAGATAATGGATACGCCCCGACGGCGCGAACCGCACGCATGGCGGCACGTCGAAGGGCAAAGCCTGGAGCAACTCCAATGTGGTATCGCCCTGTCGCCCCAGGATCACCTGCGACGCCCGCAGCAGCGATCCATCGGCAAGCACAACACCCTGCACCGCGTCTCGCTCGATGACGATCTGGCGGACACGCGCCTCGTGCTGAACCTCAACGGTGCCAAGCGATTTCAGCGATGACAGGAGCGCCGCTGCCAGTGCCTGCGTCCCGCCCGCGACAAGCCGCCGACCGCTGGCGCCCCCAAGCAGCGACAGCACGCTCTGCCGCGTGAGCAACCGCGCCGATCCGGGAAGCGTCGGCGACACGGCCGTTCGCTCAAGGGCATGCTGCGCAAGCAACCCGCGCAGAAGCGAATTCTCGAAGGCACCCTCCAGAAGGCGCGTCAGGGAAGTCCCGCGAGCCCAGACACCACCTGCCAGCATGGCATCACGGCTCGGCCCCAGCGCCAGCAGGTTCAGCAACCCGCCAGCGGCGCCATTGCCGCCACCGCTCGCAAGCCGGGTGATGGCGTGCACGAAGGCCGGAAAAGCCGCGGCGTCGCGATCGGACAGTGCAGAAAGCCCTGCAATGGTCGCGTCCATCTCTGGCCAGACAGCCAACGAACGATCCTGCGCCACCGCTATGAGCGGGGCCGCAGCCCCGAACCGCAGTCCGTGCGACACAAGGTCAAGCCATGCAACCGCCTCGAGGTCGACAAGGCAGGGCTCGCCTTCAAGCCCCAGCCGACCCGGCGCCCGAGGTTCGAGCACGCGCACATGCTTTCCAGATGCTGCAAGGCTGGCCGCAGCAAAGAGGCTCTCGAGGGTCGCCCCGATGCAGATAGCGTCCAGTTTGTCTGCCGCGCGGGCTGCAACTGCCATGGCGTTCGACCTTGGGGAGAGGCACGGGCCTGCTTGGCCTGCCAGCGTACCGGGTAACTCCCAATACCCCAAATTGGCAAAGAGATCGTGGATGATTAACGCCCCACGAGCCTGCCCGTAACGAAAAGGCCGCCGGAGGAAGCCCCCGGCGGCCTGTTTAACGAACGCTTTATGGCGGGTTCAGACGATCCCGCGCTTGTACTCGCCCACGACGACACGCTTGGGCTTGAAAGCCCCCTCAAGCACGCCGATCGCCTTCTGGGGCTGGGCAGCGCCGCACATGAACACGTCAAATGCGGCAAAACCCCTCTCCGGCCACGTGTGCACCGAGATATGGCTTTCCGACAGGACAGCCACCCCCGACACACCGCCATTCGGCGAGAACTTGTGCAGGTGAATGTGCAGCAAC
>JBILGJ010000417.1:0-2658 GCA_044351125.1 Micropepsaceae bacterium | reverse complement strand
TCTCGCGCGCGAAGAAGTCGGTGGCTCTTGACCTCAAGACGCCCAAGGGCAAGGCGGATTTTCATGCGCTGGTGCAAACGGCCGATGCGGTCGTGAACAACCTTCGGGGTGACCAGCCCGGCAAGCTTGGGCTGACCTATGAGGTGCTGGGCAAGGTCAATCCCAGGATCGTCTGTGCGCATCTTTCGGCCTATGGGCGGGGCAACAAGCGTGAGGCATGGCCGGGCTTCGACTATCTGATGCAGGCGGAGGCCGGTTTCCTCTACATGACGGGCGAGCCCGAGGGGCCGCCGGTGCGGTTCGGCCTGTCGATCATCGACTTCATGACCGGTTCCATCATGGCGGTAGGCCTTTTGTCGGCGGTGATGAATGCGCGTGGCACGGGCGAGGGTTGCGATGTCGATGCTGCGCTGTTTGACACGGCTCTCCACCAGCTCAGCTATCCGGGTGTTTGGTACCTTAACGAGAAGGAGAAGGCTTCGCGTCTTCCGCGGGGGGCGCATCCTGCAAGTTCTCCCTCACAGCTCTTCCCGACGAAAGATGGCTGGGTCATGCTCATGGCGCAGAACCAGAAGTTCTGGGAGGATTTCTGCCGACTTGCGGGCCGTGAGGACCTGATCGCAGATCCGCGGTTCCCGAGCCCGGGCGTTCGGCGGCAGAATATCGGTTTGCTCACCGAGGTCATGGATGCGATCACGCGTACCCGCACGACGGCGGAATGGGTGGCGCTGCTTGCGGGAAGCGTGCCTGTAGCGCCCGTGTATGACGTGGCCGAAGCGCTCGAGAACCCCTTCATCCATGAGGTCGGCATGGTTGACACCGTCGATCATCCCGACCGGCCACAGGGCTTGCGGATGCTCGCGTGTCCGATCCGCATCAATGGCGAGCGCATGCCGGGGCAGCGGGCGCCGAAGCTTGGCGAACATACGGATGAACTCGTGGGGCAGAAGCGATGAAGCTCGAGGGGGTCAAGGTTCTCGACCTGTCGGCATTCCTGCCGGGCCCGCACATGACGATGATGATGGCCGACCATGGTGCTGACGTGATCATGGTCGAACCGGCGAACGGTGTCGGCGAACCGACCCGTGCCATCGGCTATCGTACGGCTGACGATGTTTCGGTCTGGTTCCGGAACATTGCGCGGGGCAAGCGCAGCCTCAAGATCAACCTGAAGGATCCGGAGGCGCATGCGTTGTTCCTGCGCCTTGCGGATGACGCTGATGTCGTTGTCGAGTCTTTCCGGCCCGGCGTCGTGCAGCGATTGGGTGTGGACTACGCGACGCTGTCGGCGCGCAATCCACGTCTCGTGTACTGCTCGATCTCGTCGTTCGGGCAGGAGGGGCCCAATGCCCTCAAGCCCGGGCATGCGCTTACGATCGAGGCGATGTCGGGCGTGCTTGACCTCAATCGCGGGCTCGAGGACGACAAGCCGACCAATCCGTGCATTCCCGCGTCGGATATGGCGGCGTCGCTGATGGCGTTCTCTGCGATCATGATGGCGCTGTATCGGCGTCATCAGACGGGGCGCGGCGACTATATCGACATGGCGATGTATGACGCGCTGGTGACGTGGACGGCGAATGTCACAGGCCCGGTCTTCGCCGAGGACAAGCACCCGGTGCCGAAGACCATGCGCTCGTTCGGCGGCGCCGCCATGAACCGCGTGTACGAGACGAAGGACGGGAAGTTCCTGGTGCTGGGAGGCTCGGAGCTGCACTTTGCGAGGAACATCCTCGAGGCGCTGGGTCGGCCGGATCTTCTGGATTTCGCGAAACATGAGCCTGGGCCGGCGCAGGATCCACTCAAGGGGTTTTTCCGCGAGGTGTTCCTCACGAAGACCCTTGCCGAGTGGGAGAGTTTTCTGAAGGGTGTGGATGTTTGCTGGGCGCCTGTCCGGTCGCTGAAGGATACATTCGACGATCCGTTGACGGCCGATCGCGGGCTTGTCCTGCGGGATGCGGCCGGCAACCGGCATCTGGGGCCGCCGATCCGCTTTCGTGACGAGCCGCCTGCGCCTCGGCTGACGACCCCAGGCTATGGGGAGCATTCCTCGGAGATCGCGGCGGCATCCGGTCTGTCGGCAGAGCAGGTGGCGGGGCTGAAGGCGCGCAGCGCGATCTAGCGGCGGCGCGCGCGCTCGAGTGTCATGGTGTAGGTGAAACGCCCGGCAGGATGCAGCGATACGCTGGCCTGGAACACCCCACCTGGTCCTACGAACTGGCGCAGCGTGCGAAGGGCTGCGGTGCCGAGCGGGACCCCGAGTTTCCGCGCTTCGGCGGCTGACAGATTGGCTGGCATGATGCTTTGTTCGATACGTTCGACGCGCACACCTGAGCGCTTCTCGATGAGTTCGTTGATTGCCCCGGGCCAGGTTTCCATGTCTGCACGGGGCGGGCATATATTGGCACGGATGAACACGGTGCTGAGCGCGATTGGCGCTGACGGATCGCCGCGTACGCCGATCAGGCGAATCCATTTTCCATCGTCGAGGCCCAATTCCCTGCATTCCCGTGCCGTCGGTTGGGCGGGGCCAAATGCCTGGATTGTCAGCCGTGCGTCGCGCGCGTATTGCAGAAGTTCCGGCACGCCGCGAACGGATTGCGTGAAGGGGCGAGGTCCGTCGCCGCGGGCCACGATGGAGCCGGCGCCACGCCTTCT
>JBILGJ010000281.1:0-4140 GCA_044351125.1 Micropepsaceae bacterium | reverse complement strand
ATCCTTTCACGTGCGGCGAAGGAAGATGGTGCTCCGACAACGCCCTCGCGCTGGCTTACACGCATCATGACGCTGGTCGAGGGTGCTCACCTGCGTGAGCGCTTCGTCGACATGCGTCTTGTCGACCTTGCACGGCAGCTTGATCGCCCGATGACGGCGCCGAAGCCGATTGAACCGCCGGCTCCGCGGCCTCCGGTTTCAGCACGGCCGCGCAAGCTTTATGTGACCGACATCGAGCGCTGGTTGCGGGATCCCTATGCACTCTATGCAAAGGCTATCCTTGGATTGCGTGCGCTTGATCCTGTGGATGAGCCGCCCGGTGCCGCCGAACGCGGCACAGCAATCCATGCAGCCCTTGAGGAATTCGTCCGACGGCATCCAAAGCTGCTTCCGCGCCCGGACCAGGCGCTTGAGGAATTGCTGGCGCTGGGACGGCATGCTTTCCACGACCTCCTCGACGATCCTGCGGTCCGCTCGATCTGGATGCCGCGTTTCGAGAGGGCTGCCACCTGGTTCATTGCGTGGGAGGAGGCACGACGTCCCCATCTGCGCGAGGTGCTTGTGGAGCAGCATGGCGAGATCAGGTTCCCGACTGCTGCCGGCGACTTCACGCTGGCTGCAAAGGCCGACCGGATCGAGGTGCTGCCGGATGGTTCCATCTCGATCTGCGACTACAAGACAGGTCAGGCGCCAACGGACGATCAGGTGCGGCAGGGGTTCTCGCCGCAGTTGACGCTCGAGGCGGCGATTGCGATGTCGGGCGGATTTCGCGGTTTGCAGGCCAAGAGCATCGCGGAGCTTGTCTATGTGAAGCTCACCGGCGCGGATGACGGTGGTGAGGCGCGTGTGGTCAAGTTCGAGGATCAGACTGTCGACGACGCCGTTCATGAGGCCTTTGCGCGCTTCAAGGCCTTCGTGGAAAGCTTTGACAATCCCGACATGCCCTACATGTCCAAGCCTCATGTCCTCTTTCTCAACAAGCCGGGTGACTATGATCACCTGGCGCGTGTGAAGGAGTGGAGTTCGGAGGGTGGCGAATGAACCAGGACGCGACGCTGCTGCAGCGGCAGGCCACGATGCCCTCGCTTTCGGCCTGGGTCACGGCGAATGCCGGGTCGGGAAAGACGCATGTTCTCGTCAACCGGATTGCCCGGCTCCTCCTCAGCGGCAGCGCGCCTGACCGCCTGCTTTGCCTCACCTTCACCAAGGCTGCCGCCGCGGAAATGTCCGTTCGCCTGTTCGAGCAGCTCGGCCGCTGGACCCTGATGTCCGACGACGACCTGCAGCAAGCGCTGTACAGGCTTTCCGGTGAGGCGCCGGACGATGCCATGGTGGCACGCGCGCGGCGGCTTTTCGCCGAGGCGCTGGAATCGCCTGGCGGCTTGCGGATCCAGACCATCCATTCGTTCTGCCAGGGGCTGCTGAAGCGATTTCCGCTTGAATCGGGTGTGGCCCCGGCCTTCACGGTGCTGGATGAGCAGGCAACGGATGAGCTTCTTCGGGAGGCGCGCGACCGGGTTCTGCGGCACGGGATCGCCGGTGACGAGGAGTTGCTGAAGGCCGTGCGGGCGCTCACCGCCTTTGCAGGCGAAGAGCGCTTTGACGGGCTTGTGCGGCAGGTGATCAACGAGCGGGGCATGGTCCAGCCTTTCCTCGACAAGTGGGGACGGCAGGGGCTATCTGCCGGACTTCGGAAGGCGCTGGGGATTGAGGCCCATCCGGATGAGGGCTCATTGCTGCGTGATGCCATGCTCTCGGTGCCCGCTTCGCTTGCTGCGCTTGTCGCGACGGCCCTGGAGCGGGGCTCCGTTAATGACCAGAAGAAGGCGGTTGCCTTCAAGGCGTACGCTGAAAGCCCGGATCCTGCGCGGCTTCAGGCGCTGCTCGCGAGCCTGCTGACCAACAAGGGCGAGATCCTCAAGACGCTTGCGACGAAAGCGGTGCTCAAGGCTGCACCCGAGATTGAAGAGCCACTGGGCAAGATTGCTCAACTTGCGGTGTCGGTGCGCCAGGGCTGCAATGCGCTGCGGATTGCCGAGCATACCGGGAACCTGCTGTTGCTGGCTGGCGAGATCCTGCGGGTCTATCGCGAGCTGAAAGTGTTCCATGCCGCACTGGACTATGATGACCTCATTGCACGGGCGGCAGCCCTGTTTGAGAGCCCCGGGGCGCAGTGGGTGCTCTACAAGCTGGATGGTGGCATCGACCATGTCCTCATCGACGAGGCTCAGGACACGAGCCCCAGCCAATGGGCTGTCGTGCGAGCGATTGCGACGGAGTTCTTTTCCGGCGTCGGTGTCGAGCGCCCGTGGCAGGCGCTTCAGCGAACCGTGTTTGCTGTAGGCGACATCAAGCAATCGATCATGTCGTTCCAGGGTGCGCGTCCTGTCGAGTTCATCCAATCGCAGAAACTGATCAGCGAACTTGCCGAAGGCGGCGGGCATGCAACATTCGAGCACGTCCGGCTCACGCATTCCTTCCGCTCGGCGCCAGCCATCCTTGGGCTTGTCGATGAGGTGTTCAGCGACAAGGACGTTGCTGACGGCGTGCTTATCGGCGAGGTTGCCAAGCCGCACCTGCCGAACCGGACCGACATGCCCGGTCTCGTCGAGTTGTGGCCGCTGCAGGAACCGGTGGAGGCTGCCGATCCGCTGGCGTGGGATGCTCCGCGTGATCGTGTCACTGAAAGCGATCCGGCGGTGGTCCTGGCACAGCGCATTGCGCGCCGGATCAAGTCGTGGATGACCGAGCGCGTGCTTGTGCACGACAAGGAGGAGAAGATCCTGCGGCCCATGACGCCGGGCGATGTCATGATCCTGGTGCGGCGGCGCGGCCTGCTGTCCTCGGAAGTCATCAGGCAACTCAAGCGGCTTGGGATCCCTGTTGCTGGTGCCGACCGACTTGTGCTGGCCGAGCATATCGCCGTCATGGATCTGATTGCGCTGGGTCGCTTTGCGCTCATGCCCCATGATGACCTGACGCTGGCGACGGTGCTGCGCGGGCCGTGTTGCGGTGTCAGCGACGAGGACCTGTTCGCGCTTGCGCATGGCCGTGGCAAGTCCGTTCGCCTGTGGCACGTGCTGCAGCAGAAGGCAAACGACGCCAAATGGGCCAGCGTGCATGCGTTCCTCGACCGTCTGCATGGCATGGCCGACCATCTCCAGCCTTATGAATTCTACTCGACGATCCTCGGGCCCATGGGTGGCTGGACGCGGATGATGGCGCGCCTGGGGCTGGATGCTGCAGACCCGATGGAGGAGTTCATGGCGGCGGCCCTTGATTTTGGCCGTACGCACACGCCCTCGCTCGAGGCGTTCCTGCACCTGGTGGAGCATGCGGATACCCAGATCAAGCGCGACCAGGACCGCAGCGACGGCGCGGTCCGCGTGCTCACGGTGCATGGCTCGAAGGGTCTGGAGGCGCCGATCGTCATCCTGCCGGACTCGTATTCGACTCCGGAGCACGGGCGGCACGATGACGAGTTGCTGGAGACCGAGCATGCGCCGCTCTGGAAGATCGAGAGCGACTGGGACGAAGATGTCCGGCGCGCAGCCCGCCAGCGTGGGCGTGAAGAGCGCATGCGCGAGTATCGGCGCCTCCTTTACGTGGCACTGACGCGGCCGCGCGACCAGCTGCATGTCTGTGGCTATCTGCCCCGGAAGAAGAGCGGCTCGGAGCGCAATTGGTACGAGATCGTTGCGTCGGCGATGCAGCGCCTCAAAGCGACACCGTTTGCCGATGAGAGTGGCGGTGAAGGTCTGCGCTTTGGCAATGCCCCGGGATGTGCCAGCGCGGTGGCCCACGCGACGGTGGCCCAACCGCTGGTTCTGACGGAAGATGTGCCAGCATGGGCGCGCACGCCTGCGGCCGAGGAGCGAGAGGAAACAGAGATACTGGCCTCTGAGCGTGTCCAGCGATCCCTCAGCCTGCAGTACGCCTCGGGTGCGCGCATGCCGGCGATGGATTTCGGCTCGGCGGTGCACGGTGCCCTGGAGGCCATCGCCGATGCGCCGCCAGAGCTCTGGGGACCGCGCGCGCGGGAGGTTGCGCGCACGCATGCCGGTGCCGGCGAGATCTCCGCGATTGTCGAGGAGGTGCTTCGGGTCCGCGAGAACCCTGCCTTTGCCGCCCTGTTCGGTC
>JBILGJ010000280.1:0-4194 GCA_044351125.1 Micropepsaceae bacterium | reverse complement strand
ACCCAGAAGAAGTCTGCCGAAGCCCTTCTGCCCCTGATCGAGACCGAGGCTGCGAAGCGCGCCACCGAAAAGGAAGAGGCGCGCAAGGCCCGTCTGACCAAGCGAAAGAAAGGCTCCGGTGACGACGTTCCGCCGGATGCGTCAACGCCAGCCGGCTAGCTTCTTGCCTGGGAGAAGGCCCGCTCGAACATCGCATTGACTTCGGCGACGAGGTCGAAGTGTTCTGGATGATCGCGCTTGAGATAGCCCGGTTTCTGCATCAGCTCGCGGGCCTTGCGCATGGCGTCTGCCGGCGCGAGCGTGCCACGAGCGCCTGGACTGCTGCCCTTTAGCGTATCCTCGCCGAGCAAGGCACCCGCCCGTTCAAAGGCGCGGATCAGCTGCGGGTTGTTTCCCAGCCCGCTTTCGTTGAGCAGGTTCACCAGTTCCTCGCCACCGAAATATCGCGCCGCGCGTGCGGCCTGGGACAGCTTCACCGTGTAGTCGGGTCCCCATTCGGCCCTGAGGGCCTCGCTGGCGCGCGCCTCGTCCTGCTGGCGCAGGCGGCCGGCTGCGGTGAAGGCCTCGACGTGGTGGCTTGCATAGAAGTCCATCAGACCCTGCACCTGGTGCGGCGTCAGCCCGAGGCCGTGAGCGATGGGCATGGCCGCCTTCTCGAAGCCTTCGTCCCAGGGGATGCCTTCGGGCAGGTCGGGACGCTTCAGCGCATAGGGCGGCGGCGTGTCGGGAGCGGCAGGGGCGATGCCGGTGGCCGGGGCGAGCGCTTCGTCGGCTGCGGGTGTGGTGGGCGCGGGAATGGGCGTGGGTTCAGTCATGGTCGTTCCCGGTGTCGGTGATGGACAAGAAATCTTCGGGCTGGATCGCCGCGAGGCGGGCGACATGCAGCCAGACGCGGCGTTTGCCCTCTTCCACGCCGCGGTCGAATTCCCGGGCGCCGGCGATGGGGGCTGCGGCGTTGCAGAAGACGGCAAGGTCACGCAGGAAAAGGGGATGCGCCTCACAGGCGGCGCGATAGTCGGCGGCCACCCCGGGGGCGCGCGGCGCACCCCAGAGCAGGCACAGGATTTCAGGCAGTGATTTCATCTTTTTCTTCCTTGGTTGTTGCGCGCCGTACATTGCTGGCGCGCGTTGCGACCCTTAAGAAGCGGGCCATTCGTTTCAGCGAGGCTTTGGGTTTCATGGTTCAGCACATTTCTTCCGGTTCACCCTTCGAGCGTGACATGGCGTATTCGCGAGCCGTCATCGACGGCGACTGGATCTTCGTGTCGGGCACGACGGGTTTCGACTATGCGACGATGACGATCCCGGATGATGTCGCGGCGCAGGCCGAGCAGTGCTTCGTGAACATCGCCCATGCGCTGGCGCAGGCGGGCGCGTCTTTGAAGAATGTCGTGCGCGTGCACTACATCCTGCCGGTCGCGGCCGACTTTCCGGCGTGCTGGCCGGCGATGCGCAAGCACCTGGGCGATGTGCGTCCGGCCGCGACCATGTTCAGCGCCGGTCTTGCCGACCCGCGCATGAAGATCGAGATCGAGGTCACCGCACGGCGCGGGAACTAGGTTGCGGGCGCGGCCCGGGCGCGCAGGGCGCGGACCTGGTCGATGCCGCGCATGATGCGCGCGGGTACGGCCCAGCCGCGACCCATGACCTGCACCGCCTCGTCGTGGTCGATGTTGAAGGCGACGGCGGGATCGAGCGCGGCCACGGGGGCGATGCTGTCGTAGAGCCGCCCGACGGCCTGGGCTTCGGCTGCCATCTGGGCGCGTGCGAGGGGCGAGACATATTCGATCCTCAGGTCTTGTCCCCTGATCCCGGGCGGGGGCTCGGGCAACATGCCGGCCCGCATGAGCATGCCGAAGCGCCGGCGGATCAGCGGCGAGAGAAACTCGCTCTGGATGCGACCCAGATTGGGGCCGAGCAGGCGCAGCTTCTCCTCGTGGCGGGCCATGAACTCGGTCGCTGTCATGTTCGGGCTTGCCATGACCTGCATGAGCGAGAGCTGGAAGGCATCGCGCACCGCCTGGCGGCGCTGCTCGATCAGGTCGAGGGCCATCGAAGGATTGGCGCCGGTATAGATCGGCTTGATGCGCAGGCCGCCGTCATGGTCGAGCGCGCCGTAGGAGATACCGCCCGGCCTCACATGCGCGCCGCGGGCAAGCCCCTTGTCGGGCACGGCCATCGGTGGATCGGCCATCAACTCGGCCGCGCGCAGCAGGGTTTCCTCCATGCGCACGAGGAGGCGCATGTCGGGCAGGACCTGGTCGCCGATGCCCCGGCCATAGGGCTCGCCTGCGCCTTGCGTCCAGCGCGGCACATGGTAGGGCATCTCGAAATAGCCGTCGCGCGCGACGAGGGTTGCACCCTCTTCCTCGACATAGACCGAGGCGAAGGGGCGTGGCGCTTCCGGCGCGGTGTCCGGGAAGACCGCGTGCAGGAAGGTTGTACGCTCGCGTGAACCGGCGAGCGCTGCCTTGCGCGTGCGCGGCGAGACCGCGTCGCCGAACAGGGTGACGGCCTGGGAGGGGTCGAGCGTGAAGCGGCGGAAGAGTGTATCGATCTCGCCGTGCGCGTTCTCGCAGATGTAGCATTCGGCAAGCGGGCGGACGGCATCGTTGAAGCGACCGGTGCGGCCGATTTCCTCTGAGTAGAAGACAGCCGTTCCAAAGCAGGCGAGATCGGCGAAGAGCTCGGGCAGGACCGCGTAGAAGCGCGAGGACTGGGGGCCGAACGAGGCGAGGAGCCTTGTCTCGGCATCCCAGAGCCAGTCGCGCACGGGATCGAAGGCATTCAGCTCTTCATCGGCGAGCCTGAGGGCAAACCAGCGGCTGGCGGGGTTTGTCATCATGCCGTAGATGCCGGCGGCGAAGCCTTCGACCGCGAGCCTTGCGGTCGAGTCGAGCAGCAGCACCGAGCGGCGGGCCGCGCCTTGCGCGTCGAGAAGGCCCTGAAGATGCTGGGGGCGCATGTAGGCGGCGATCTCGCGCCACTGGCGCTCGGTGGCTGCGCGTTCGGCCCTGAGACTGTTGCACTGCGAAACAAGTTGTTGCGGGGACAATGATTTCATCGGTTGTTCCGTCATATTTGGGTCATAATGCTGCGATTGCGTCGGACCGCGAGGCCACGAGGACATGGGGACATGAGCGATAGCCACGAGCCATCTGCCCTGGCGCCGGCAGGCGATCCGCGCGCTGCAGACAAGGCGGCGCTGTGGTGGCTTGCGCGCTGGATCGGCCTGCCCTTGCTGGTCGTCATCGGGATCTACCAGGCTGAACCGCTGATCCGTGGCTGGGGAGATCCGGAATTTGTTCCTGTCGTGACGCAGCAGCAGGTGCAGGCCTATCCGTTCGACGAGAACACGAAGGGCCCGTCGCTTGCGCCGCCTGACATTCCGCCGCTTGCTCCCCTGCCCTTTCCCGCGCTGCCGGGAGACCCGGCGGCCCGGCCGGCGACGACGCCGGCCGAGATCGTCGCGCAGCCTCTCGAACAGCCCCAGCCGCGTTATCCGCGCCGGGCGCTGGAGCGCGAGAAGGAGGGCGTCGTGCGCGTGCGCCTGACCATCGGGCCCGACGGCACGGTGAGCGAGGCTGTCGTGGTTGCGTCGCAACCGGCGGGGCTCTTCGATGACGCGGCGCTTGAGGCGGTCCGGCGCTGGCGCTACCAGGCGCCGGGGCGTGCGCTCGTGACCGAGGCGGTGATCGAGTTCAAGCTCGACTGAGCAGGCTCAGCCCCCCAGCAGCGTCTTGTGCAGGTAGGGATTGGCCATTGACTGCGGTGTCACCGCAAAGGGCGAGATGTACTGGCCCTGGCGGCGTACCAGGCGGCGCCGCTCGCGCAGCTCTTCCTCCTGGCGGGTCTCAGGGCGTGGAGGTGGCGGTGGTGGCGGCGGCATCTTGGGCGATTTGAAGAGGCACATGGTCGTTCAGTCTCCAGGCATATTGGATGAAGGTGGCGCCGTTGGCGCCGAACTGGGGGACAGGGCATTCGCGCACGAAGCCCAGGCGCTCGAGAAAGCGGATGGCGTCGGCTTGGCCTTCGAGTGTGCGGCACTCGGCCCTGCGGAAGCCACGCGCGAGCAGGAGCGGCCTTGCGGTCACGTGTCCCCAACGGAACACCGGCCGCGCCACATGCGACCACCGATCGGTGGCCATCAGGGACACGACAAGCGTTGCAGGCGTGAGCGCGTGGAAGGCAATG
>JBILGJ010000279.1:0-4202 GCA_044351125.1 Micropepsaceae bacterium | reverse complement strand
CGTGAAGAGGCGCCTAGGCTTCCGCGGGAACCTGAAACAATTCTACCAGGACCTGCGAACCAACCCGAAATACCTCTACCCATCTACGCAAAAGGGCAGGACCGCCTATCTTGAGCGAGCGCTTCATCTGCAGAAGAAGGCCCAGGACGCTTTGCCCAAGGTATTCGGCACACTGCCGAAGGCACCGGTCGAAGTCAGGCGCATGGAGCCGTTCCTTGAGGGAGGGCAGACGATCGCCTTCTACAACCCGTCATCCCCCGACGGGACACGCCCAGGCTACGTTTTCTACAACCTCGCATCGATGGCAACCTTGCCGAAATGGCAAATGGCCGCCCTCGCATTTCACGAAGGCCTTCCCGGTCATCACTTGCAGATCTCGATCGCGCAGGAGACAGGCAACATTCCCGAATTCCGGAAGTACACGGGCTTCACGGCCTATGTCGAAGGATGGGCGCTCTACACCGAGTACCTCGCCGGCGAGATGGGACTTTACGAAAACGACCTCGACGAGGTCGGCCGGATCACCATGGAACTCTGGCGCGCCTGCAGGCTCGTCGTCGACACGGGTATCCATGCCTATGGCTGGAGCCGCGAGAAAAGCGTGAACTACTTCATCGCAAACACCGCCCTGACACGCGACAACATCGTACGCGAGATTGACCGGTACTTCGTCTACCCAGGCCAGGCCTGCGCCTACCAGATTGGACGCAACAGGATCCTCGAACTCCGAGAGAGCGCGAGGAAGCAACTCGGATCCAGATTCGACCTGCGCAAATTCCACGACGTGGTTCTCGAAAATGGCGCGGTCCCGCTACCGGTTCTCGAGACAATTGTAGGCGACTGGGTAAACTCCGCCCTGAAAGGCGCCTGAGAGCGAGCTTCAGGGTGCCGAAAACAACGGAAAACCCTTGGGAAATCCGCCATGGCGGTCGAGTGCAACGGGTTCTTGATGTCTGCTATAATAGGCTTGGATTGCAATTGGGCCTGTAAAGCAAGAGATGAACCCGAAGCGCCGTGACCTTCTGCTGGCTGCAGGGCTGACGCTGGTGTTTGGCACCAGCGCCTCGGCGCGCATTCTCGTGGAAGGCAACATGGACGCCCTGCGCCCTCCTTCAAAGCCCCGCCGCCTGACCCTGCGCCACGCGCATACGGGCGAAACCTTCAGTGGCCCGTTCCGGGATCATGTTGGCCCCCTGCCCGACGCCATGATTGACCTGTCCTATTTTCTGCGTGATCACCGGGAAGATGTTCGCGGCCCCATGTACGTGGCGACGTTGGACTTCCTGGCCGACGTGATCGAAGAGAGCGGACTGTCAGGTGCAACGGTACTGTCGGCCTACCGCACCCCGGGCACAAACGCCAAGCTCGCAACCAAATACTTCGGCGTCGCCGAAAAAAGCCAGCACCTCGCTGGCCGCGCAATCGACATCACGTTGGACCGCCGCCTCGAGAAGACGGCAGGACTGGCAAAGACAATGTCTCGCGGCGGCGTGGGCTGGTACCCGCAGTCCCACTTCATCCACCTCGACTCAGGCCCTGTTCGCAGCTGGACCGTGGACAACAGCTTGCTGGCCCGGGGCGGCAAGCAGTCCAGGCCCGACGAAACGGCCGTTGCAGGTTTTCTGGAAAAAAAGCCCAAGAGACCACTGAGCGTCACCGAGCGCATGAAACTCCACAAGGCTCTTGCAAGGAAGCAGGCGCGGCCTGGTTAGCCAGCCCGACGAAGCCGCCGACTAGAACCGGCCACCAGTCTTGAACCCGCCGCCTTTGAAACCTCCACCCGAGCGGAAACCGCCACCGCCGAACCCCTTTGGAAAACGGGGTACGGACGACGTGGGAAAGCGGAACTTGGGGTAACCTCGCTTGCTTCCCCATGGGCCGCGCTCATCGCCGGAGCGGTCATCATCGTCATCGTCATCGTCTGAATCGTCATCATCGTAGTCCCACTCTCGACGCTTGCGATGCGATTTCTCGAGCACGTCCCACAGGTCGCGGCTCTGAAGCACACCGCCAAGGATGCCGCCGATCAGACCACCCAAAACATCGCCGCCATCAAGCTCGAACTGACTGTTATGCCGGTCATAGCGGCGGGATCTCATGCGATCCCGCACATTCTCGAGCTCCCCGCGGCGCCGTCCAACCTCGCGCGCCTCAGCGCGGATCTGGGCCAAATCCGCCTCTGCGCGTGCAATTGCAGTCTGCGTCAGCTCGATCTTCTGGACCAGCCGATCATCCTCGGGCGTCGCCGTCTGGCGGGCCTCCTGATACATGGTCTGCAGGCTTTCCTGGGACAGTGCCTGCGTAAGCAATCCCAGCGCCTCCTCATGCGCCCGCCGATCCCCATCGGACTGCAGACGCGCACGCTCCTCATCAAGGCTGCTCATCGCCTTCTGTGCCGAGGCCAACCGGTCGCTGGCAAATTTCTGGGCAGCCAGCCTTTCGGAAAGCGCAGCCTCAAGCGGCTCGAGGCCGGCCTTGATCAGCGCCTCACGCTCGATCCTCTCAAGCGCTTCATCCTCAACACGGGCTTTGGCAAGCGACGCGGCCGCGTGCTCGCGCAGCCTGACAGGTATCTCATTGAGCAGTGTATAGTTCGGCCGCGCAGCCTCATAACCGACCAAGGCTGCCACCTTGCGATCCATGTATCGCACAAGGTTCGAGGCTGCATATGAAGGCGTGCCGAACTTCCGGTTCCACAAATACATGAACAGCGGATCAGCTTGATACGGTTTGCACTTCTCATCCCGATCAGCCTCGCTGACCTTCGCCTTCTCCTCGGCAGCCTTTGCGACCTCGACCACTTGATCCACCACCGCCTTCTGGGCAAGCCACGCGGGGTCAGAGGACATCTCGGCCTCCACGCGCGCTTGCAGGGCCGCAATCGGCTCCCGCGCCTCGGCAACAGAAGCGGTCTTCTGCCGATGGTCTTCTTCAAGTGACACAACAGCACTCTGCGCACCACCAGCTCGCACAAGGAGCTGGTCGAGTTTGGCCTTGTGAGAACGCATCAGGTCCAGCGCCCGACGCTCCGCCGCATCGAGCCCGCCAACAACCTGGTTCCGCAGAAGCGCGTCAAGCCGCACGAGAGCCAACGCCTTGAAACTCTCTGCAAGGTCGAAACGCAGCCGCTCTGCCTCTGCCGCCGCAGAGCTCAGCACCTCGGTCAGCCTTGATTCATTGGTGCGCACCCCCGAAATGGCGTTCTCAAGCGAACTCAGCGCGTCACGACCGTTTATCCGCATCACTCATCCCACGACGTGATGGCGCCGCCCTCTTTGGCAAATTCGTATTGGGGCTCCAGCTCGCCCCGCAGCTTTTCACCGATGGGGTTCTTCTCGATGATGCCGTTATCCTGCTTGTCCTGTCGCACTTCATTGAAGAAGGCTTCGGGAACCCGCACGCCCCAGCGTGTGACGGTTGCGCTTTGCCCATTCTCCTCGTTGACTACAGTCACGGGCAGACGCTGGCCATCAGGCTGCACCGCCTCGACAATGAGGTAATAGTTGCGTGCGCCGGGATTGGCCTGCGAGACGCGCCATACGCCTGACATATCGTTCGCACCGCTGACAACGTTCAACACATACGTCGAAACAAGCCGGGCACGCAGTCCGTCCAGTGCAGCAATGCTGGCACGCACGCCTTGGGAATCACTGCGCGCCAGGGCCGCATTTCCATCGCGCTGAAGCCCATCAATCTGCGCAAGGACTGCCACATCACGGGTCTCTACCCGCGCGGCACCTGCTGCTGCAGCAAGTTCACGCGGCAGATCCTGCGTCAGGGCGATGCGGCTCTCCGCAAACGCTTGCTGCCGGGGCAGTTCGTAGCCGAAATAGCCAACGGCCCAAAGCGCAGCGCAGACAAACACGATGCCCCCCACCCAGCGCCCGATGACGCGCCGGCGCACCCACGCCATGGCAAGGCTGCGGCCCAAACCCGGCGCAGGAGGCGTGTAGACGAACCGGCTTTCCTTGAGCGCCTTGATGCCCTGCTCAATGGCCGAATCTGAAACTTCGAGCCCTTGCCCTCGATAGATCTCGCGCAACCGCGCCTTCAGCGCTGCGTCTCGATCAACCTGTGCCAGCTCACGCGCAACAACAAGCTCGCGATGGCGGATCGTATCGACCACGTCCATCGCCAGCATGAGCTCGTCAAGCGTTTGGGGTTTCGTCGCCCCCGTCGCCTCAGGCATCAGAGGTGAAAGG
>JBILGJ010000278.1:0-4203 GCA_044351125.1 Micropepsaceae bacterium | reverse complement strand
AATTGGCGATGAAGCAAGCGTGAGGTCATTGAAGCGCTCCAAATCGCAGGCGAATGCCGCCATAGATCGCAGCACCATCACCCGGCGTTGCAATCGACAGATTGGCGCCCGGGGCCTGCGCATTGGCAATGCTGGAGACCATCGAGACGAACTTCTCATCCGTCAGATTGCGGCCTTCGACAAATATGGACGCGGTGTCCGTCAGACTGTAGGACGCGCTGACGTTCCAGAGCGTATAGCCCGGCGCGCGCAAGGTGTTGCGGAAGTCGACCACGTTGTCGGACTGAACAAACGCCGACGGAGCGATACGCCATTTTTCATTCGCCCACGCCAGTTCCGCAACAAAAGTGTGCTCCGGCACGCCGGCCAGGCGATTGTCTCCATAGACCGGATCGCCGTCGAACGTGAAGTCATTCCAGGTCCACGCACTTCGGGCATTCAAGGCGCCCCCGAACAGGTCTTCGGCAATGGTCGCCGCCACACCAGCCTCGATACCACGATGTATGGTGCTCGGCGCATTGAACGTCGCCGCGGGAATGAGCGGGCTGACCTGGAATGAAATGAATTCATTCTCCAATCGGGCGTCGAAATAGGTCAACTCATAGCGCAGGGGGCCAGCTTGCCCGCGCACGCCCAACTCATAGCTCGTGCCCTCCTGCGCCTTGATCGGCACGAAGGTGACGAAACCGCCCTGCGTCAACTGGCCGAAACTCGGCGGCTCATAGACGCCGGAGACATTGGCAAACACCTGCAATGTCGGCGCTGCCTCCCAGAGCAGACCGACCTTGGGGGTGACATGCGAAAATGCTTTTCCATCACTGGCCGCAGGATTGAGCACATTGCGCACCGTCCGATCGGTATCAATGCTGACGAGACCAGCAAGCAGCGTCACCGTCTCGGTCGGCTTCAGCCGCACTTCGCCAAACACGTCCAAGCCACCGGCATACTGCACCGAATTCCCTGTCAGCGCACCCCTTGCAGCCAGGCGATTGGGCGTTGCAGCGAAGGCACGCGCGGCAGTGCGCGCATCACGCCAGCGTGTGCCGAGCGTCCATTCCAAAGGCACTCCCAGAACCTGCGTCCCGCCGTCCCAGCGCGCAAACAGCAGGCCATCGGTGGTGCGTTGATCGATCACAACGCTGATCGGGTGATACAACTGACGATCTGTGTAAGAAGCGCCGATCGTGAAAATCCCCAAGTCGGCCGCATCAAGCGTCGTCCGCGTCCAGCCGCGCCACGAATTGATGTCACGCGCAAAAGCGAAGTTGAAATTGCCAGTGTTGGCGAGTTCCGGCGTCGTGGTCGCCTGCGCGATGGTCAGGGCGCCAGGAATCTGCTGGTTCACGTCATTGCCAAGCACGCCAACCCGAGTTTCCAGGCGCTCATTCCAGCGCCACCCGGCCTGCGCGTAGAGACGTCCATTGCTCTGCTCTGCATTCTGGCGGAACCCATCCTGGCGCTGTCCCGTCGCCGCAACGATCAGGTCGAAACGATCGTCGGCATAGCCCCAACGGGCGTTGCCGCGTTGCGTACCGAAGGAACCAACATCAAGGCGCAGAAAGCCCGCCTCGTCGAGACTGCGGCCCGTCAGCGCGGTAAGCTCGATGGACCCGCCCAGGGTCGCGGACCCACTGGCAAAAGCGTTGGCTCCGCGATTGACCGTAATGAAACTGGCAAAAGTCGGGTCCAGTTCCTGAAAGTCCCCGAAGCCATCGGCACCATTAATCGGCACACCATCGAACAACAGTTCCACGCCGCGCAGATGTGCGTTGTTCGCAAGACCAGAGCCACGGATTGACAGTCGAACCTCTTCGCCAAAGCGCGGTTGCGCGATGACACCGGGTGTGAACTGCAGGCTATCGCGGAAATTGACGGTATAACGGTCCTCAAACTCCTCCGCTGCAATGACAGACACATTGCCTGGCCGTTTGCGGGCGGCATCCGCCGCCTCGGCGGCTTCCGGATTGGGCCGCTGGCCTGTGACGACAACTTTCTCGATGGTCTTTGTGGTTGAGCCAGGCTCGTCGGCCGTGGCGGGCATGGTGCACAACGATGATGAAGCAAGCAGGACAGCGCACAGCCGCGCAGGATGAAACGTGGACACGGAAGGATCCCCCAAATGTGATACGGGCGTGCCTGCAGGGCTGTCTCAGCCTGCAGGCTCCGGACTGGAAAAGAAGCGGTGGATCAGATCAGGCCGAGGGGGGACCACGGGCCTCGGCAGGGCCGTCGTGTCGCCTGACAACTTTGCCTGCGGGATCGAAACTGATTTCGGCAAGGCCCGCGAATGAGGGGGCCACAATGGCGACCGGTGATGGAGGCGTTACACCCAGCCCCCCAAGGCCAGCAAACGCACAAGGAGGCTGCGGCTTGGACCCGCGTTCGTCGTCCTGCTCGATTGGAACGGGATTACCATCGCCGTCCAACCGCATTGTCATCTGCCCATGAACGGTACAGATGACGATGAACCCATCGCCAGCGGAGCCCGAGACATTGGGCATCCAGCCATCTGGCGCGGGCAAGCGCATGACCAACGCAAGCAGCATCATCCAGGCGGCAAAGCGCCTGAAATTCCAGCAGCGTGGTGAAGCATGGACCATGACGTTACTACCACACCCCATCCAGACGCACCGCACAAGTTGTATTCTGGTCGCATAAGCGATTAAGCAAGCCAGACCCCATGCTTGCGCGCGCCAGCCTCCCATGAAAGACATTCGGCTCAACACCGCGCAAACCGTTCGAGCAGCCCCTCGCAACAGATCGCACCCCATGCACGTCGCCATCATCGGAGCAGGCCTCGCCGGACTGACCACAGCCTACGCCCTCGAGCGGCGCGGGCTAAAGGTCACCGTCGTCGACCGTCGCGCGGGGCCCGGCCTCGAGACCAGCTTCGGCAATGCGGCCCTCATGCACCCGAGCCTCGTGGGCCCCTGGAACGAGCCAGGTGTGGCGCTCGATCTCTTGCGCTGGCTGGGCCGCGATGACGCGCCCATGCTCCTCCACCTGCGCCAGGTCCCGGCGCTTGCTTTCTGGGGCCTGCGCTTCCTTGCCGAATCATCGCCCACCCGCCACAGGGTCAACACGCTGAAGAACCTGCGCCTCGCCCTGCTCGCCCGCAGCGAGATGGACGTGCTGCGCGCCGACCTCGACATCGCGTTCTGCTGGAAAAAGACGGGCGTGCTCTCGGTCAGCCGCAGCCCGGCAGCCTTTGCCACCTCGCAGGCAGCCGCACGGCTCATCGAGCCAATGGGCATTCGCTTCCATGTGCTGGGACGCGACGACACCGTGGCACGCGAGCCCGCACTTCGCCCGGTCGCCAGCGCGATCGAGGGCAGCGTGCACTTCACCGACGACGAGCGCGGCGACGCCCACGCGTTCTGCAGCGCCCTGACCGAAAGACTGTCCCGGCGCGGCGTGACCTTCGCCTTCAACACAACCATTACCGCGCTGGCGGCCCGGCCCGGACGCATCGACGCGATTGAAACACCGGACGGATCGCTGAAGGCCGACGCCTACGTGCTTGCGGCTGGCAGTATCAGCACGCCGCTTGCCGATGCGCTGGGCCTGCGCCTGCCGGTGCGGCCGGCCAAGGGCTACTCGCTGACACTCCGCTGCCCGGGCAATCCGCACGCGCCGACCATGCCCGTGTCCGACAACAGCGCACATGCCGCCGTCACCCCGATCGACGCCGAGCGCGTACGCATCGCGGGCACGGCCGAGTTTGCGGGCCTCGAGACCACGATCCGTCAGCCGCGCATCGACTATCTGATGTCGCTGCTGGCCCGCATCTACCCGCGGCTTGCCGAGACTGTTTCACCGGAAAACATCACCCCCTGGACAGGCCTGAGGCCCATGAGCGCCGACGGCGTGCCCACGGCCAGCCACACCATGTATGCCAATCTCTGGCTGAACACGGGCCACGGCCATATCGGCTGGACGACCTGCATGGGCACCGCCCGCCTCGTCGCCGACATGATCGCCGGCGGCGAACCCGCCCTGCCGCTGGCCGACTACAGCCTCGACCGGTTCTGAATAACTCTCTCGCAATTTCCGTCATCCCGGCCGCGCGCGTAGCGCGTGATCCGGGATGACAATGAAGGGTGATCGTGACCCGGAATGATATCCGCAACGCAAGCTAAAGATTGAACGCGCTCTTGATCCCGTCGATCGTGAACTGCGCCGCCAGCGCAGCCAGGATGATGC
>JBILGJ010000039.1:0-13312 GCA_044351125.1 Micropepsaceae bacterium | reverse complement strand
CGACAAGATAGAAGCGCACATCGAACTTCATGCGCGCGTCGTCGAACGCGTTGAAGCCGCATTCATATGCAGATGTCTTTTCCGGATCGGGTCTCGATGGTGCCAGAATCATTGGCAACACCAAGAGGACGAGCGCAAGTATCCCCGACAGCCCGAGGAAGAGCAGGATCGGGAAGTATTCAGCCAGCAAATTGTCCATGAGCCATATAGCGAGGCCGCAGTGTCCTAGACCGTGCGTCCCTGCCCCCTTTGGTATGACCGGTTTGCCGTGGCGACCTCGCCCCCCTGGGGTTTCAGCCGTTTGCGCGCCGGAGAGTCACTCAAATCACGCGTTTTCGGGCGGGAAACTAAAGATTGCGTGGGCCAAAGCAAGCATTTTGGCGTGCGCTTCCTGCGACAGTTCGGGAGGAAAATGCAGCCAGACTGGACGGTGGGAACCCCTGCTTGTTCCATTTGCCAGTATCGCCGTAACGCGATGACTGGCGGGAGCGACGGGGCTCGAACCCGCGACCTCCGGCGTGACAGGCCGGCGCTCTAACCAACTGAGCTACGCCCCCTTATCGGGGTCATGGGCGGGCCAGACTGGCCGCCGAAGAGCGGTGGGTGTACTGAAGGACGTTCGGAGTGTCAAGCAAACCCAAGGACCCGCGCGGATTGACCATGACCCGGAAATCCAAGGAACCCGACCAGATCCGACAATACATCGCATCCGTGGAGGCAAAGCTCGAAAAAGCCACGGGAAAGAAGATGTCGCATTGGGTCCGGGTGGCCCGGAAATGTCCTCATGGGCGCCCCGCCGACCGGCTGCGCTGGCTCAAGGCCGAGCACGGGCTGGGGCTTGCGCATGCGGCGGTTGTGCTGGGGCGGGCGTTTGGCCTTGCGGCACTCGAGGCCGAAGCGCCCGGCGATCCCCTGGACCGCGTGTTTTCGAAAGGCTTTGCAAACCAGCGGGCCATTTTTGATGCCGTTTCTGTCTTTGCAGGGCGGCTTGGCGGCACCTCGATCCGGCCGCGAAGGAACCATGTCATTCTCTATCGCCTGAAGCAGTATGCGGTGCTGAAGCCCAGCCGGAAGGGTCTGGTTCTGGCGCTCGCCCTCAAGAAGTATCCGAAAATGGCGGGTCTCATCGTCGTGCCCAACCCGGGTGCGTCCGACCGGTGCAGAATGGCGCTGGTGCTCGAGACCCGGAAAGACTTCGGTGCAGCGGCCAGGAGCCTGCTGCGGCAAGCACATGCGGAAGCCTGAAGAGATACGCAGATGAGCAGGATGTTCGATAGCGTGTCCGGGAAAGCCAATCTTGGCGGTCGGTTCGACGCCGGCACGGGCGGACCCGAGACCGTAATCATCAACCCTGCGACCGAGCAGCGCATCGGTTCATGGACCGAGACCAACCCGGCGAACGTGGATGCCGCAATCAGGGAGAGGCAGTCACTGCTTGCCGAGGCCTTGACCCGTGAAATGGGCAAGCCCTGAGCCGCGCCATGCTGTTCCATCCGGCCATCCACGACACAACATCGACTGTCGACAGTCTCTGGGAGATGGACAGGGCCGCGCTGGGTGGCGTGGATGCCTCCCCGATCGGCGGGGATGAGAAAGCTGATGTTGCCATCATCGGTGCGGGCTATTGCGGGCTTGCAGCTGCCCGGACCCTCGCGATGCGCGGCGTTGATGTTCGTGTCCTCGAGGCGGGAGACGTCGGCTGGGGCGCGTCGGGTCGCAATGGCGGGTTCTGCAGCCTGGGTGCGTCATTCCTCGGTCCGCTTGAACTGCGTGGAGTTTACGGGGAAGCCGAGACCATCGCCTTCTACAGGATATTGGCCGACAGCGTGCGTCTTGTCAGCGACATGGCACGCGAGGAAGCCATCGACCTTCGTGCGCAGGGGGATGGCGTGTGGACCTTTGCGCACAGGCCCTCGAGGCTGAAGGATCTCGAGGCTCAGGCGGCGATCGGGCAGCGGCTTGGCCTTGCCTCACGCATCGTGACACCTCCGGCCTTTGCAGCCGAGGCTCTGGCGTGCACCGAGCAGTCCGGCGGCCTGTTCGAACCCCTGGGTTTCGGCCTGCATCCGCTGGCCTTTTGCCTCGGACTTGCGCGGGCTGCCGTGCGACGGGGGGCGCGCCTGCACGCACAATCGCGCGTGACTGCATGGGATCGTGCGGGCGGCGTTCACCGGTTGCGGACCGAGGGGGGCTCGGTGACCGCGCGGCGCGTCATCGTTGCCACGAATGGCTGGATGCCCGAAGAGCTCGTCCCGGAACTCGCCGGGCGGGTCATGCCGATCCTCTCGAACATAACAACCACCGCGCCTCTCTCAACGGAGATGATTGCGGCTGCAGGGATCAGAACCGACGCACCTGCCGCAAACACGCGCGCACACCTGGCCTATCTTCGCCTGCTTGCCGGGAAGCAGCTTCTGTTCGGAGGACGCGGCGACACCACAGGCCACCCGGCTGGCCTCGCGGCGATGCAGCGCCTTCTTGAGCGGCGCCGGGGTCAGATGTTTCCTTCGCTTTCGGGCGTTGCGACGACGCACGGATGGCGTGGACTGATTGCCGCGACCAGGCGCCTGACGCCAGCGGTGGGCCTCCTGCCCGATGACCCCAGCATCGGCTATGCCTTTGGTTGCCACGGCAATGGAGTGGCGTTCATGACGTGGGCCGGGCAGACGCTGGGTCAGCTCATGGCAGGTGACGCCGTCAATCTGCCGGCCCCGCTTGTGGGCCTGCCGCCGCGGTTTCCCATGCCACGCCTGCGGCTCTGGTACCTGCGCATGATGCTGCTGAGGGCGCATGTGGAAGACAGGCTGAATTAGCCCTGCGGCCCTGCCTTTACAGGCGCCCTATTTCGTTGCCTGGCTGCAGTAGCGCTGGAACTGGCCTGCCAACACACTGTCGACAGCCTTTGATAGCTGGGTGAAGCCATCCGGGTCGAAACCGCCAACGGCATAGTCGAGCCTGACGCGCGTTCCTGCCGATGTGCTGCTGAAGGTTACCGTCATCGTTCCGCTGACGCCCATCCGGCCGAGGGGGCCGAGGCCGCCGGAGAGGACAAGGCGGCTGCCCGGGACGGATTGGGTGACCGTCATGTGCGTCACGAAGCCACCGCCATCGAGCGTTTCCAGCCAGGCGCCGCCCGGCATCGGTTCAAGCCGCATGGCGGCGGCCTTGCCACCATAGCTGTGCTCCATGTCCCACCACGTCCCGATTGCCACGAAAGCCTCGTAGGCCGACTGCGGCGGCACGGCCAGTTCGGCCTGGTGCGAGATGGTAAACCCATTGGGTGCATGGGCGACCAGCTCTGCGCGGCATGGCGTGGCGATACAAAGCGCGAGCGCCACGGCGGCGGCCAATTTCAACATGAGATCCTGGCGTCCAATGAAATGTCGTTGGGTGGTGGGCGATGACGGGCTCGAACCGCCGACATCATCGGTGTAAACGATGCGCTCTACCAACTGAGCTAATCGCCCTCTTCACCGCACGGGACAAGCGGAATAGCAAACGTGCGCGCCTGCCGCAAAAGAAAAGGACGCCGGACCGCATCGGTCCCGCGCCCCAGCATTTCCAGGTCGCCTGACTGGCGATCCGTTCAGTTCACGGCGTCCTTGAGCTGCTTGCCAGCGCGGAACTTGGGCTGACGTGACGCCGGGATCTTGATCTCTTCGCCGGTGCGCGGGTTGCGGCCGGTGCCGGCCTTGCGGGTCGTCACCACAAAAGTGCCAAAACCGACAAGGCGAACTTCGTCGCCGCCCTTCAGCGTGTTCGTGATGATGTCCAGCGTGGTGTCGATGATCTTCTCGACTTCCGACTTCTGGACCGTCGTCTTGTCGGCCACTGCCGCAATCAAATCGTTCTTGTTCATGTGTCCTCGCGGGGTCGTTGGAATGAGAGAAAAGGGCAGATTTGCCCCGGTAACTTGGTGCCGGATTAAACCGCCGGACCGGGCCTGTCAAAGCCAAATCGCGGTTTTGCGCGAAAAACTGCTCAAAATGGGCGAAGGGCCGCAGTTTTCCACACTGCAGCCCCCGCTTTTCGCCTTGTCAGGCTGAAAGGTTAATGAGCGACGACGCCCTCGCGGTCGTCAGTTTCCGACTTTTTCAGGCCACGATCTTCCTCGACCGGTTCTTCCCATGTCACCGGAAGGGGCTGGCGAACCAGCGCCTTGGCGAGAGCTTCCTCTACGGTCGCAACGGGGATGATCGTCAATCCCTTGAGGACATTGTCCGGGATCTCGGCCAGGTCCTTCTCGTTCTCCGTGGGGATCAGCACCGTCTTGATGCCGGCCCTGAGTGCCGCGAGAAGCTTCTCCTTGAGTCCACCGATGGGGAGCACCCGACCGCGCAGGGTAACCTCGCCTGTCATGGCAACATCGCGGCGGATCGGAATACCCGTCAGCACCGAGACGATCGCGATTGTCATCGCGACGCCGGCCGAGGGGCCATCCTTTGGGGTTGCGCCTTCCGGCACGTGAACGTGGATGTCGCGCCTGTCGAACGTCGGGGGCGTCACGCCGAAGACCGTCGACTTGGAGCGAACATAGGACCGCGCCGCATCGATCGATTCCTTCATGACATCACCGAGCTTGCCGGTTGCCTGCATGCGCCCCTTGCCAGGAAGCATGACGGCTTCGATGGTCAGCGTGTCGCCGCCCACTTCCGTCCAGGCAAGGCCGGTCACGACGCCGACCTGGTCCTCGCCTTCCATCTCGCCGAACCTGTACTTGCGGACACCGGCGTACTTCTCAAGGTTCTTCGGCGTGATCTGGACCGACTTCGCCTTCTTGGAAACGAGGTCACGCACAGCCTTTCGCGCGAGGTTTGCAAGCTCGCGCTCGAGACTGCGCACGCCGGCTTCACGCGTGTAGTAGCGCACGAGGTCGAGAAGAGCCGCGTCCGAGATGGACCACTCGCCATCCTTCAGCGCATGCGCCTGGACCTGCTTTGGGATCAGGTGCCGCTTGGCGATCTCGACCTTCTCGTCCTCGGTATACCCGGGGATGCGGATGATCTCCATGCGGTCCATCAGCGGCTGCGGCATGCGCAGGCTGTTGGATGTCGTGATAAACATGACGTCCGACAAGTCGAAATCGACTTCGAGGTAGTGATCGTTGAACGTCGCGTTCTGCTCCGGATCCAGGACTTCGAGCAGCGCCGAGGACGGATCACCGCGCCAGTCGGCACCAAGCTTGTCGATCTCGTCGAGCAGGAAGAGCGGATTGGCCGACTTGGCCTTCTTCATGCCCTGTATCACCTTGCCAGGCATCGAGCCGATATAGGTCCGGCGGTGACCGCGGATTTCGGCTTCGTCGCGCACGCCACCCAATGACATGCGGATGAACTCGCGGCCGGTGGCCTTCGCGATGGACTTGCCAAGCGACGTCTTGCCGACGCCCGGGGGGCCCACGAGACAGAGGATCGGGCCGCGCAGCTTGCCCGCGCGCTGCTGCACCGCAAGATATTCGAGGATGCGCTCCTTGACCTTCTCAAGCCCGAAGTGGTCGTGGTCGAGAACGGCTTCGGCCTCGGCGATGTCCTTCTTGACCTTGCTCTTCTTGCCCCAGGGCAACGAGAGGATCCAGTCAAGGTAGTTGCGTACAACCGTGGCCTCGGCCGACATCGGCGACATCTGGCGCAGCTTGCGCAGCTCCGCCATGGCCTTGTCGTGCGCTTCCTTCGACAGCTTCGTCTTCTTGATGCGATCTTCGATCTCGCCAAGTTCGTCGCGCTGCTCTTCGCCCTCGCCGAGTTCCTTCTGGATCGCCTTGAGCTGCTCGTTGAGATAGTACTCGCGCTGCGTCTTCTCCATCTGGCGCTTCACGCGCGTGCGGATTTTGCGCTCGACCTGCAGCACGCTCATCTCGGCTTCCATCAGGCCGAACACCTTCTCGAGGCGTTCGCCGACGTTGACCATCTCGAGGAGCCCCTGCTTGTCGGGGATCTTCACCGTCAGGTGCGAAGCGATCGTGTCGGCAAGCTTGCTTGGGTCTGTGATCTGCTGGACCTCGGCCTGCGATTCCGGCGCGATCTTCTTGTTCAGCTTCACGTAGTTGTCGAATTGCGCTGATGCGGTGCGGGCCAGGGCCTCGATCTCGCCGTCATCGGTCACGAGGTCGGGAAGGATCTCTGCCTCGACCTGGAAGAAGTTGCCGTTGGGAATGAAGCGCTTGATGCGGGCGCGCTGCTTGCCTTCGACCAGAACACGCACGGTCTGATCAGGGAGCTTCAGCAACTGGACCACAGAGGCCAGCGTGCCGATCCTGTAGATGTCGTTCTCGCCGGGTTCGTCCTGCGTCGGGTTCTTCTGGGTTACAAGAAGGATCTGGCGCTCCTCGAGGCCGACGTCCTCGAGTGCCCGCACCGACTTTTCGCGACCCACAAAGAGGGGCACGATCTTGTGGGGGAACACGACGATATCGCGCAGCGGCAAAACAGGGAACACGGTCACGGACTTGCCTGGGGTGTCGTCGTCCGAACTGCTCATGGTGGTCCTAACTTTCGATCATGGGTTTGCGGCGGATATCCGAAGCCACTTCCACAGGACGGGACTTCGGACTCTCCATCGCAATAATTGTTAACATTTACAGAAGTGGATGCAGGCGACCCCGTGTTCAAGGGTCGCCCGAAAAATCGTCCTGACGGCAGCGGAAATCAGGACGCTGCCGACGTGGCCTCGCCGCGCTTGTCCGCGTAAATCAGAAGCGGTCGCGCCCTGCCCTCGGCAACCTCGCCGTTGATCACCACCTCGGTCACGCCGCGCATGCCGGGCAGCTCGAACATAGTGTCGAGCAGGATTGATTCCATGATTGAGCGCAAACCGCGCGCGCCGGTCTTGCGGGCAATGGCCTTGCGCGAAATCGAGCGCAGTGCATCGTCCGAGAATGTCAGCGCAACGCCTTCCATGTCGAACAGGCGCTGGTACTGCTTCACGATCGCGTTCTTGGGCTTCGTGAGGATCGAGATAAGTGCCTCGATGTCCAGGTCCTCGAGCGTCGCGACGACCGGCAGGCGGCCGACGAACTCGGGGATCAGCCCGAACTTCAGGAGGTCTTCGGGTTCGATTTCACGCAGGATCGCTCCGGTGCCCCGATCGTCCTGAGACTGGACGTTGGCGCCGAAGCCGATCGAGGAACCCTTCCCGCGGGCCGCGATGATCTTCTCGAGACCGGCGAATGCGCCGCCGCAGATGAACAGGATGTTGGTCGTGTCGACCTGCAGGAATTCCTGCTGCGGGTGCTTGCGGCCACCCTGCGGCGGCACGCTTGCGATCGTGCCTTCCATGATCTTCAGGAGCGCCTGCTGCACGCCCTCGCCCGACACGTCGCGCGTGATCGACGGGTTGTCGGACTTGCGGCTGATCTTGTCGACTTCGTCGATGTACACGATGCCGCGCTGGGCCTTCTCGACGTTGTAGTCAGCGGCCTGCAGGAGCTTGAGGATGATGTTCTCGACGTCCTCACCAACGTAACCGGCTTCGGTCAGCGTGGTGGCATCGGCCATCGTGAAGGGCACGTCGAGGATGCGGGCGAGTGTCTGGGCGAGCAGCGTCTTGCCGCAACCCGTCGGCCCGATCAGCATGATGTTCGACTTGGCGATTTCGACTTCGCCGGTCTTGGCCTGGTGGTTGAGGCGCTTGTAGTGGTTGTGAACGGCGACCGAGAGGACCTTCTTCGCGTGATCCTGCCCGACGACATAATCGTCGAGAACCTTGCGGATGTCCTGCGGCGTCGGAACGCCATCGCGAGACTTCACCAGCGAGGTCTTGTTCTCCTCGCGGATGATGTCCATGCACAGCTCGACGCATTCATCGCAGATGAAGACCGTTGGGCCGGCAATCAGCTTGCGGACCTCGTGCTGGCTCTTGCCGCAAAAGGAGCAATACAGAGTGTTCTTGGAGTCGCTTCCGCTTTTACTCATACATACGCTCCCTTGCAGGCCGAAGTCCTGACCCAATGCGGGGCAAATTCTTCGTCCCAGTACCTACAAAGCCAAAAATGTGCCGAATCCTGATGGACCCAGACCTACACCAATTCGAGCATGGTAATCGGTCACGGATCAAGAAACTATTAAACGCGGGTGTAATGCAGCAAACCGCTCAATCAGCCCGGGAATCAGTCGGTTTTGACCGGGTCCGTGCCAGCCGGACGCTTGGTGAATACCTGATCGATCAAGCCAAAAGCCCTGGCTTCCTCGGCCGTCAAGAAATTGTCCCGATCCAGCGCTTTTTCGATTGTTTCAACAGGCTGGCCCGTATGGGTGGCGTATATATCGTTAAGCCGACGCTTGATCTTGAGGATCTCCTGGGCGTGGCGTGAAATGTCCGACGCCTGCCCATAGGCCCCGCCCGAGGGCTGGTGCAGCATGACGCGCGAATTGGGGAGCGCGAAGCGCTGACCCTTCTCGCCTGCGCACAAGAGCAGCGATGCGGCCGAAGCGGCCTGACCGATGCAAAGGGTCGCCACGGTGGGCCGGATGTATTGCATCGTATCGTAGATCGCGAGGCCGGCCGTCACGACGCCGCCCGGCGAGTTGATGTACATCGCGATTTCCTTCTTCGGATTATCCGCTTCAAGGAACAGCAACTGCGCCGTGACGAGCGTTGCAACGGTGTCCTCGATCGGGCCCGAGACGAAAATGATGCGCTCCTTCAGGAGGCGCGAATAGATGTCGTAAGAGCGCTCACCACGCGACGTCTGCTCGATGACGAACGGCATGTAGTAGTTCGCGTAGGTTTCTCTCACGTCTTTCATGATCACAAATCCTCGTTCTCAGCCCCTGAAACATCTCTAGGGGGAGCGAATACACCATACAAGGCAACTTTAAACAGTTAGTTGGCCTTCAGGAGTTTTGCGAGCTCATCGGGGTCCTTGAACAGGTCATCCCGCTCTACGGTGCGGTCCGAAATCTTCACCTGTCCGCAAAGGAAATCGACGACCTTGTCCTCGAAAAGCGGGGCGCGCAGCTGGGCGACCGCATCGGGGTTGCTCCTGTAGAACTCGAAAATCCGCGCTTCCTGGCCAGGGTACTGCCTGGCCTGTGCCACGACGGCACGGTTCAGCTCTTCCTGGGTTACCTGGACGTTGTTGCCACGACCGAATTCGGAAAGGACCAAGCCCAGGCGGACACGGCGCTCGGCGATCTTGCGGAATTCGGCCTTGAGCTCGTCTTCCGACTTGCCCTTATCCTCATCGGCGAGGTTGCCGGTCTTGAGGTCCTGTTCGACCTGCTTCCAGATCTGGCCGAACTCGGCCTCGACCATGCCCGAGGGCAGATCAAAGCTGTGGCGTTCGTCGAGCGCATCCAGCAGGGCCCGCTTGAGATGCGCGCGCGACGCGCGACCATATTCTGCGACGATCTGGCTTCGGGCCGCATCCTTCAGGCGATCCAGGCTGTCGAGCCCCAGCTTCGTGGCAAGGGTGTCGTCCACTTCGGCATCAACACCGCGCCGGATTTCCTTGACGGTAACGTCGAACGCCGCAGCCTTTCCGGCGAGCTTTTCGGAAGGATATTCCGCCGGGAAGGTCACGGACACGACCTTGCTGTCACCAGCCTTCGCGCCCTTGAGCTGCTCTTCGAAGCCGGGAATGAATGCGCCCGAGCCGATCACCAGCTCTGCATTCTCGGCGGTGCCACCTTCGAAGGCCACGTCGTCGATCTTGCCGACGAAATCGATGACCAGCTGGTCGCTGTCCTGCGCAACGGCGCCATCACCCTTGGGCTCGTACGAGCGCTGCTGGCTGGCCAGGCGCTTAAGGGATTCCATGACCATATCGTCGCTGACATCCGTGACGGGACGAACGAGCGCGATCTGGCTGGCGTCGGCGAGCGTGAAGTCGGGCATCAGGTCGACGCCCATCGTGAAAACCAGGTCTTCCTTGCCGTCGAGGACCTTCTCCACTTCGCCTTCCAGGCGGATGCTCGGCGTCATCGCCGGGCGCAGCGAGCGGTCGGCCACGGCCTTCTGGCTGACTTCGGCGACGGTCTCCTGGACGATCTCGCCCATCATCGACTTGCCGTAGGTCTTGCGCAGATGTGCGACCGGAACCTTGCCGGGACGGAACCCCTTCAGGTTCACTTGTCCCTTCATGTCCTCGAGCTTGGTCGAGAGGCGCGCATCAAGATCGTTTCGGGCAACGGTGATACGGAATTCGCGACGGAGGTTTTCATTCACCGTTTCGGTAATCTGCATTTTGGTCCAGTCCTGCTCTCTATTTGCGCGGCCGTGTCATTCTCCCCCGGGGTCAGCGCGTGTGGTGCGGGCGAAGGGATTTGAACCCCCACGACTTGCGTCACTGGAACCTAAATCCAGCGCGTCTACCAGTTCCGCCACGCCCGCGCGGCTCTAGGGCCTGCGTGCGCAACCCAGGGGAGCCATCACAAGCGGATCCGCTGTTCCTGAAGGAAATCAAGGGGCGTGTCTATAGCAGGGCCGCCGTGAAACTCAAAGCCAAAGAGGCTGCAGCCTTAACTAAGCTCCAAGGGCCCGCGGCAACATGGCTGGCAGATCTTCGGCCGTCAGCCCTGGACCCGCCAAACTGCCGCACTTTCCGTGCAAAAAGGCCCCGGATCGCGCGGCCTCGAAGGCCGCTTCACCCTGCGCCAACCGGGCGCCGATTATGCCGGCCAGAACGTCGCCGGAGCCCGCCGTTGCCAGTGCAGGTGGCGCGTTCGTGTTGACGGCAACCCGCCCGTCCGGCGCGGCGATGACCGTGTCGGGCCCCTTCAGAAGCACCACCGCACCGGCGCGGCGGGCGGCCTCGCGGGTGGCGTCGATACGATTCGTGGCCCGCTCGAGCACGTTCGGAAACAGGCGATTGAACTCGCCAACATGCGGGGTCAGGACGCAGCCCGGGTTCAGCTGGGCAAAGAGTTCGGGTGGGTCGCCTTCAAACAGGGTCAGGCCGTCAGCGTCGATGACGGTGGGCCGCTGGGCGGACAATACGTGCGCGATGGCTTGCCGGGCGGCCGCCGTCACGCCAAGTCCTGGCCCCACGATGACCGCGGCAGGTCTCGGGTCGGACAACAATTGCCGCAGCTCGTTGGGTTGGGCGTAGACGCGCACCATCACGGCCGTCAGATGCGACGCCAGCACGGTAAGCGCGTCGGCACTGCCCAGCACGGTGACAAGCCCTGCCCCGGCCCTCAAGGCTGCGCTGGCCGACAAGCGCGCAGCGCCCGTGGACGAGGCGGGTCCGCTCAGCACGAAGCAATGACCGCGCGCGTGCTTGTGCGCCATGGGGTCCGTGCGCAAGCGGGGTAGATGCAGGGTTTCCTCGCAGGACTGCAAGGCATCAGCGTTGACAAGCGGCTGCGAAGCAAGGGCACGGATCATGCCGTCGGCAATGCCGATGTCGACGCAAGAAATCTCGCCGCAATGCAACCGTCCGGGCATCAGCACATGGGCGGGCTTCTTGCGAAAAAAGGTCACGCAGAGCGTCGCGGACCATGGTGTGGTGCCCTCGATAAACCGGGCCATGTCGCCGTGCATGCCGCTTGGCACGTCGATCGACACGACGGGGATGTCGGCAATCGACACAGCGGAAAAGAAGCGGGCAAGATCCTCGGGCAAGGCTCGGGACAAGCCTGCGCCTAACACCGCGTCGACGACCAGGTCTGCGCGAATGTTGTCGTCCGCATTGAAAGGCCGCACCGGCCCGGTCCAGCGCGCGGCCATCTGGCATGCTTCGGACGAGCCCTGCGCGTGGTCGCCCCAAATCGCAAGCTCGACCTCGAAGCCACGTGCCTGCAGGTGACGCGCCGCCACGTAGCCATCGCCCCCGTTGTTGCCGGGCCCGCACACGACGAGCACGCGGCAGGCGGGCCAACGCAGCGCAATCTGGTTGGCAACCTGTCGTCCGGCATTTTCCATCAGTGACAAAACCGGCGTACCCGACAGGGCCGCGAGACGGTCGATCGCGGCGTGCTGCGCCACAGAGAGGATCTCGGGACCGGGGTGCCACATGGGTTGCGTCTTCCTTCCTGCTACCTGACTGCGCTTGCCCCGGTCGCGCCCAACTCGACCAGCGTCAGGCCCCGTCCATTGGTCTCGAGTACCGTGACCGAGGCATGCGTTGGCGCAAAACAATGCACCCGGTCATCGCCGATGGCGGCGCCGACGGCGACGTTGATCATGACATAGTGCGAGAAAATTGCCGTGTCCCCGGAAATCCCGGTCAAATACGCGACGGCCTGCGCCCTCCAGTCCTTTAGGGCTGGGTCGATCTCGTGCCATGCGCGCGCCATGATCGCCCGCAACCAGTCGCCGCGCAGCGCCTGCTCGACATCGGCCGGGGTCGGAATTTCGGCGACGGCCGGCACGATGACGGGTGCCAGGCCTGTCAGTCCCGCCAGAGGCGCGGCCGTCTCGGATGCGCGCCGCAGGGGGCTCGTCACGATGTGGGCAGGCCTCTGGGCGAGCAGGCTCTGGGCCGCTTCTGCGGCCTGGATGTGTCCGCGTTCGGACAGGCCAGGATCAGGATCGGGCGATGAGCCCCATGTTCCTGTCGGTTCGCCGTGGCGGACCAGATAGAGCCTTGCCATGTTATTGCGGCACAAAAGTGTTGGTGGTGGCGCCCGGGGTGACACGCCCCCTCCGGCCGAGGCATTCGCGCTCCATCAGGTCGGCCAGAGTCGCCGGGTCGTTGGGCGTGTGGGCGAGGAAGCGGTTTCCGTTCTGCAGCCGGCCCACGATGATGCCGATCTTCGGACCGCCACGGTCATGCATCACGGTGTAAGTCTCGATCGTCCCCTCGCCTTCCGGCTTTGGATCGACGGCGGGACGCGCCATCGCGTCGAGCTCGGCCTGGTAGGTCTTGGGATCCTCGCGTGTCCATTCGCCCTTGACCGGGGTCGTCGAGTAGATCCCGAGCGAGTGCTTCGTCACGTACCAGCCATTGGCTGTCAACAGGCCGAAGCTGCCGCGTTTTGCACGCACCTTCTCCATCATCGTGACGATTGAGTGCATGACGTAATTGTTCCCGGCACCGCCAAAGTAAGGCAGTCCGCCGGTTACGGTCAGACCGCGCGGGTCGTCCTCGGCGAGCCCGAGCTCGCTGCAGCCGATCTCGACCGCAGAGGGGAAGCACGAGTAGAGATCCAGGAATTCCATGTCGCCGATGGTCTTGCCGGCCATGGCCAGCGCCTTGCGGCCCATCATGCGGATGGCCGGCGAGGAGTGGAAGTTCACACGCTCGGACACGTTCCAGATGTCGGTCGCGTCGGCACAGCCATGCAGGTAGACCCACTTGTCCTCGGCGATACCCAGCTCGCGCGCCGTGCGTACGTTGGTCATGACCACGGCGGCTGCCATGTCGACCTGG
>JBILGJ010000277.1:0-4228 GCA_044351125.1 Micropepsaceae bacterium | reverse complement strand
CTTTGTTTATCCGCGTGGCGTGCAACCGGCGGAGTTGCGGGCAGGCGTGCCCGGACGCTCGGTTGCCGGACCGAGGCTTCAGCAGCAGGCGATGCAGCTTGTCTTCCGCGAGGCAAACGGCATTGCAATGCGTGCAGGATGCGAGGATCCTGCTTTTCTCGCCGACACGTCGATCCGCAAGGTCAGGCGTCCCGGGCAGCCCTGGGAAGAGCTCTGGTCGGCGACGGCCTGCGAAGTCACCCGCAAGTTCCTGGTCATGTACACGCCCGAGGCCGGTGGGAAGACCCGCGTGGCGGTAGCCCTGTTCGACTGACCTTGCCGCTCAGTAAACCAGAACCGGAAGCTGGTGCACGTTCAGGCCATCCCTGATGCATGTGCACAGGTAGTGGCCCACATCGGCGCGGCTGATGCTGCCGCCGCGATACTCGGCCGGATTCACGATCACCTTGATGTTGCCCCGGCGCTTGCCATTGGTCAGGCGTCCGGGACGAAGGATGGTCCAGTCCTTGTGGGACTTCATGATCAGGGCTTCCGCGCGTTCCTTGTCTTCGTAGTTCCGCTTCAGCATGAGGCTGTGGAACAGGCTGTAAAGGAAGCCGCCCTTGCCACGGGTGTCGCCGGCGCCGAGGCCGCTCAGGAAGATCAGGCGCTTGATGCCGAGCCTGTTCATCACGGTGAGGATCGTCTGCATGGCCTCGGAGAAGATGGTCACCGGCTTGTTGCTGCCAACGGGACCGGACAAGGTGACGGCGACTGCGTCGCAGCCCTGAAGCGCCTGTTCGATCAGAAGCTCGTTGCGGGCGTCACCCTTGTACCAGGCCAGGCTCTGGTGCGTCATACCCGCCTGCTCGGGGTTGCGTGCAACGGCGCTAACGCTCCAGCCCAGCTCGAGCGCGGCCTTGAGCGTTTCGAGGCCGCATCCCTTGCTCGCGCCGATGATGGCAATCCGTCTCATTTCAACCGTTCCCGTTTCAAATGGCGGCCGCGATGCGTTCGGCCAGTGCCTTCAGTTTTGTGAAGTCGGCTTTGTCGCGTGCGTGCAGGGCCAGGTCAATGCCCGCTGCGCGGGGGATGATGTGGAAATGGATGTGAAAGACCGTCTGCCCGGCTGCGGCTCCGTTCAACTGGGCGAGCATGATCCCTGGCGCGCCGGTGACCTTCTTCACGGCTGCGGCGACCTTGCGTGTTGTCTTCATCAGGGCGGCTGCGCCTTCGGTGCTCAGGTCAAAGATGTTCTCGGCTGGCTCCTTGGGGATGACCAGCGTGTGTCCTTCGGCCTGGGGCATGATGTCCATGAACGCGAGCGAATGATCGTCCTCGTAGACCTTGAAGCAGGGGGCTTCGCCCCGGATGATCTTGGCGAAGATGTTGTGGCTGTCATAGGCCATCAGAGTTCTCCATCTTGAGGTGACTTCCTGAAGGGGCTGTGGTCCTTCAGAAGTTCGATGTCCTCGCTCACGCGGGCGCGCTCGGCGGTCAGGTAGCGTTCAACGGCCTCACTCAGCCCTCGATGGGCGATCCAGTGCGAGGACCATGTACGCACCGGCATGTAGCCGCGGGCGAGCTTGTGTTCACCCTGGGCGCCTGCCTCGACGGTGCGCAAGCCCCGCGCGATCGCAAAGTCGATCGCCTGATAGTAGCAGAGTTCGAAGTGAAGGAATGGGTGGTGCTCGATTGCGCCCCAATTGCGACCGTAAAGCGTGTCGGAGCCAACGAAATTGAGAGCGCCTGCAATGTAGCGGCCGTTGCGGCGCGCAAGCACCAGCAGGATCCGGTCTGCCATCGTTGCGCCCACGCGCGAGAAAAATTCGCGCGTCAGGTAGGGCGTACCCCACTTGCGATTGCCGGTGTCCATGTAGAAGGAAAAGAAGGCGTCCCAGTGCTCTTCGCGCAGGTCGCTGCCGGTGAGGTGCTCCACCGTGATCCCGGGCTCGAGCGCCTGGCGCCGTTCGCGCTTCAGGTTCTTGCGCCGCATCGACGACAGTTCCGACAGGAAGTCGTCGAACGAGCGGTAGCCGGCGTTGGTCCAGTGGAATTGCTGGTCGTTCCGCAGGAGAAATCCAGCCTTGTGCAGCGCCTCGGCTTCTTCCTCCTGCTGGAAGGTCACGTGGACTGATGACAGCTCGAGGCGTTCGCAGAAGCGCTTGAGCGCCTCGGCAAGCGTCGCACGATATGCTGGCTGACCGCCGGTCAGCAGGCGAGGCCCGGTCGCAGGCGTGAATGGCACCGAGACCTGGAGCTTGGGGTAGTAGTTGCCGCCCGCCCGCTCGAAGGCCTGGGCCCAGCCATGATCGAAGACATACTCGCCATAGGAATGTGACTTCACATAGGCTGGAACCGCGCCGATGATCGTGCCGTCCGTCTCAAGCGTCAGGTGCGCCGGGTTCCATCCTGTCTCGGCCGTCGCCGATCCGCTGAGCTCGAGGGCGTGCAGGAAGGCATGGGTGATGAAGGGATTGAGCGGGGCGCCCGGAGGGCATGCCAGCCTGTCCCATGACACGGGCTCGATGTCAGCGATCGCCCCGTGCAGTTTCACGCTCATGCCCGCCATTGGGGCGGCCCCGCCTTGGGTCACGCGATTTCGAATATCGCTTCGACCTCGACGGCCACGTTGCGCGGCAGTGACCCGGCGCCGACGGCGGCGCGGGCATGTCGGCCGATGTCACCGAATACCTGCACGATGGTGTCCGATGCGCCGTTGATCACCTCTGGGTGCTGGGCGAAGCCCTGGATGGCGTTCACGAAGCCCGTGACCTTCACGCAACGTGTCACGCGGTCAAGATTGCCGCCGCAGGCCTCGCGCAGTTGGGCGATCACGTTCAGGGCACAGAGGCGCGCGGCAGCCTGGCCTTCCTCGACCGTGAACTCCTTGCCGAGCTGTCCGATGTATTCGAGGCCCTGTGGGCCAAAGGTCACCTGCCCGGAGATGAAGACGAGGTTCCCGCTGATCACGTAGGGCACATAGCTGGCCACAGGCGGGGTTGCCTTTGGAAGCGTGATTGACAGTTCCTTCAGGCGGGTGTCGATGCGGCCGGACATTGGATCTCCTTCGAGGGGTTGGTTTCCCATTACGGCTTTGCGGTTTGAGGCGGGCCGTGCGAGAAAGTGGAAACTCGCAAATTGTCCTAGGGCTTGCAACTCGGGGATCCTTCCGGACCATGACACGAAGGCTCGACGCCGACGATCGCTGCCCCGTTCGCGACGGGCTCTACATGCCCGCGGAATGGGTATCCCACAGCCGAACCTGGATGGCCTGGCCATGCCGGCCCGAGCCCTGGGGCTCGCTGGAGGGCCTCATGCGTGCGCGGGTGTCCTATGCGGCGGTGGCGCGCGCCATTTCGGGTTTCGAGAAGGTGACGATGGTCGTGCGTCCCGAGGACCATGACGAGGCCCGGCTTGCCTGTGGCAAGGGGATCGATTTCGCGGGGTTCCGGATTGATGACTCGTGGATGCGGGACACTGGTCCCCTTTTCGTCACGGACGGCGCCGGGGGCGTGGCTGGCGTCCACTGGCGGTTCAATGCCTGGGGCAACAAGTATCATCCTCATGACGGGGATGCGGCATTGGCAGAGAGCCTGCTCGATGCGCTGGACATGCGCAGCTACGCGGGTCCCATGGTGCTTGAGGGGGGCTCGATTGCTGTTGACGGACTTGGCACGCTGATCACGACCGAGCAGTGCCTTCTTAACCCCAACCGCAATCCGAACCTGACCCGCCAGCAGATCGAGGAACGCCTTGCGATCTATCTGGGTGTCACGAAGATCGTGTGGCTGGGTGAGGGGCTCGAGGATGACGAAACGGATGGTCATGTGGACAACATTGTCAGTTTCGCCGGACCTGGGCGTGTGCTGGTCCACAAGCCGAGGCCAGACGGCAGCTTCAACGACCGGGTGATGCGGGACAACATCCAGAGACTGTCTGCTGCCCGTGACGCGCGCGGACAGGCTTTTGAAATCATCGAGCTGCCCGAGCCAGCCGAGCGTCTGCGCCACGATGGACGACGGCTGGAGCTCAGCTACATCAATTCCTGCTTTGCCAATCACGGGCTTGTGGTGCCGGCGTTCGCCGATCCCTGCGACGACGAGGTGTTCGAAATCATGCAGAAGGTATTTCCCGACCGGCGGGTGGTGCAGGTGCCGGCTCTCGACATCCTGCAGGGGGGCGGTGGCCTTCATTGCATCACGATGCAGCAGCCGTCTGGCGAAACCCTTGCACCGGGGAGACCCTG
>JBILGJ010000276.1:0-4244 GCA_044351125.1 Micropepsaceae bacterium | reverse complement strand
CGGATGATACAGGAGGGCATGAGTTCTGCGCCCCGCTATATGGACTACATCGCCGTCCAACAGACCCTGATCGTCGCACTGTCGATCATCGGCATCGTGTGGATCCTGCTCTCACGCCCGTCGAGCACGGACGAATAAGCGGGGCACGCCTACTTCTTCCGGGGGAACACACCCTTGGTCATGAAGCGCTGCGAGGGACCGGTCTTCTTCACGCCGGTCCCTGGCGGCTGGTGCGCAGGCACCAGTTGATGCTTGCCCGGACCGATCAGATCCGACCGCCCCATCGCCTTGAGGGCATCGCGCAGCACCGGCCAGTTCTCCGGATCGTGCCAGCGCAGGAACGCCTTGTGCAGCCGTCTCTGCCGCAGGCCCGTCGGGCTCGACACACGCTCCGCCGATCCCCGCGACACGCCGCGCAGAGGGTTGTAGCCCGTATGGTACATCGCCGTCGCACTTGCCATCGGTGAGGCAAGGAAGGTCTGCACCTGATCGGCCTTGAAGCCGTTCTTCTTCAGCCACAGCGCAAGCTGCATCATGTCCTCATCCGTCGTGCCCGGATGGGCCGCGATGAAATAGGGAATGAGGAAGTACTTTTTTCCCGCCTTCTTCGCCGCCGCGTCGAACATCTCCTTGAACCGGTCATAGGTACCGATCCCGGGCTTCATCATCTTCGAGAGAGGCCCCTCCTCGGTATGCTCCGGCGCGATCTTCAGGTAACCGCCAACATGGTGCGTGACCAGTTCCTCGACATATTCCGGGCTCTCGACCGCAAGGTCATAGCGCACACCCGAAGCCACCATCACCTTCTTGATGCCGGGCAGCGCGCGGGCCTTGCGGTAAAGACCGATCAGCGCGTCGTGGCTTGTGTTCAGGTTCGGGCAGATCCCCGGATAGACGCACGAGGGCTTCCGGCACGCCGCCTCGATCTTTGGATCCTTGCAGGCCATCCGGTACATGTTCGCCGTCGGTCCGCCGACATCCGAGATGACGCCGGCAAAGCCCTTGGTCTTGTCGCGGATCGTGCCGATCTCGCGCAGGACCGACCCTTCCGAGCGGCTCTGGATGATGCGTCCCTCGTGCTCGGTGATCGAGCAGAACGAACAGCCCCCGAAGCAGCCCCGCATGATGGTGACCGAATTGCGGATCATCTCCCAGGCCGGGATCTTCGCATCGCCATAGGACGGATGCGGGTTGCGCGCATAAGGCAGCTCGTAGACCGCGTCCATCTCGGGCGTCGTCAGCGGAATGGGCGGCGGTGTCAGCCACAGCTCCCGGTCCGCATGGCGTTGCACGAGGCCGCGCGCATTGCCAGGATTGCTCTCCCGATGCAGCACGCGCGAGGCCCTCGCATAGGCAAGCTTGTCTTCCATCACCTGCTCGCACGCAGGCAGCCGCACAACGGCACGCTCCTTGACCAGCCGCGCGCCTTCATCGGCGCTGTCCACGTCTTCGGCGTGCAGCTCGAGATAGCCTTCCGGGACGCATGGCTTCATCACGGCAACGCCACGGATGTCGTCGATCTCGGAAAGCTTTGCGCCTGCAGCGGCCCGATGAGCCACCTCGACCACCGCCCGCTCGGCGTTCCCGAAGAGCAGGATATCGGCCTTGGCATCGACCAGGATCGAGCGACGAACCTTGTCGGACCAGTAGTCGTAATGCGCAATCCGGCGCAGCGACGCTTCAATCCCTCCGAGCACGACAGGCACATCGCGATAGGCTTCTCGGCAACGCTGCGCGTAAACAATGCTCGATCGGTCAGGCCGCTTCCCGCCTTCGCCACCCGGCGAGTAGTTGTCGTTGTGCCGCAGCCGCCGATCCGACGTGTAGCGGTTCACCATGGAGTCCATGTTGCCGCCGGTCACGCCAAAGAAAAGTCGAGGCCGCCCCAGCGCCTTGAAGGCCTCGGCGCTCTGCCAGTCGGGCTGCGCGATGATCCCGACACGGAAGCCCTGGGATTCCAGCAACCGCCCGATGATGGCCATGCCAAAGCTGGGGTGGTCGATATAGGCATCGCCCGTGACGACGATGACATCGCACGCGTCCCACCCAAGCCGGTCCATCTCCGCACGGGACATCGGCAGGAACGGCGCCGGACGCCCGGGCTTGGCGCGGCTGAAAAGATCAGGGGTTGCTTCCATGATGCGCGCTGTGTGCCCGCTCCGGGCGCTGCGGTCAATCAGCCAGCAACCGCATCGCATCACCGCGCCCCGATTAACCACCCGAAAACGGGCTAAGTCACTGACAAGGCTTGCTACACCAGATACACTTTCGTCAGATGTTTCGCAGTCTCTCCCTTTGAAGTCCGCCGGGCCGGCACGGCTCGGGCAATCGGGTTGGAACATTACCGGAACAACTCTCTGTCCCGAAAGAGGCCAAATCGCCGCGGCGCCCCCAACCCCTCGACGACATCGCGTATAATGAGTACCGCTAACGGAGCTGCACGATGCTGAAGACCGCCAGCCGAATTCTCCTCGCCCTGCTCGGCACAGGCGCCCTCCTCATTGCAAGCCAGGCATGGCTCCAGCCTTATGTCCTGGCCGAGCAGCTTGGCTACGCGCTGATCGGAAACCTTGGCGTTTCCTCATTCCGCGCAGACATTGGCGGCTTCTTTGCGATGTCGGGACTGTTCATGCTGCTCGCCGCCTGGCGCACCCAAAGGCAGTTGCTCCTGCCGCCGCTGGTACTGGCAGGCCTTGCACTGGCCGCGCGCCTCGCCACGGCAGGACAGACGGGCTTCGTCGACGCTTACACCCAACCCATCGCGGTCGAAGCCATCACCGTCCTCATCCTGCTCGTGGCGTGGACGCAATTCCGCAAGGACTGAGACCCGGGCGCAACACCCCGAAAAGGACCGACAATTCACCCCTGCGGCGAAGCCATGTCCATGCGCCTCGCCCCAAGCGCGAACACGTCGCAAGGACTTGCCCGCCACCTGCGCTGGCGACTTGCCGCGTCCGCTCGCAAGCGCACGCGGCACGCGATTAACCCAGCAAGCCGCTGAACCATTTACCGGAACCGCCCGCCCCCATCTCCGCGCGCCTCGTCAACCGCAGCCGCAGTATCATCTGGAAAACGGTGCGTTGCTTTGATTATAGTCGTGCACGCTTTGGGGGGCCTTGTGCGTGTCTGAAACTTTGGAAAAACCGGACAGTCAACTTGATGCGGCTGTGGACACCGGCACGCAACACGCCGACACCGCAGACGCCCCGGAGGCCGAAAAGCCCTCGGCCGTCGACGCCATGGTGCCGAGCGGCCTGCTCAAACTCTCGGGCTCCGATGCGCTGGGCCCCAATCCCTGGACGCGCGAGAAGCCTGTCGCTGCAGACTTCAAACTGACCGATGAAGATTTTGCCGACGGCAAGGTCGAGAAACAGCAAGAGGCCGCCCGCAACGAAATCGTCGAATACCCCTGGCGCATGACATCGGCCTTCTTGCTTCCAGTGACCGCATTCGTCGCGCTCTACATGCACCAGAGCGGTGATTTCAGCTTCATCGATCCGGCGAACCTCGCAAACCCTGCCAACCTGCCGCCCTTCGTGTGGGTCGCCTATCTCGGTGCCTCGCTCGTGCTGGGCGCGATTGCAGCCCACGCGCAATCTCTGGTCAACGCCAAGGCCGTCAGGAAGAGCGACAACGCCAACAAGATCATCCGCCAGAAGCAGGCCTTCGCATCCGCCAAGGCCGAATGGCACAACGACCTCAAGTCCCGCACGACGACAACCTTCTGGCGCGACGAGATCCCTCGCATCGCTGCCGAGAAAGGCTCGACCCCGACCGCCGTCTTCAGTCAGGAGGTTGCCAAGCTATTTGCCGCCTGGGGCTGGGAAGTGAAGCTGAACCAGCGCGCCGACGACTATGGCGTCGACATGTTCGCCAGCGGCAAGGACGGCAGCGCCATCGTGCAGTGCAAGCATCTGGATACCGGCCCCGGCGTGCAGGACGTCCGCGACCTCGCCGGCAGCCGCCACGCCTTCAGCGCCGACTTCGGGCTGCTTGTCTCGATCCACCCGCCATCCGCCTCGCGCCACAACGGGTTCTTCTCGGACAAGGGCCAGCTGGAGTTCTGGCACCTCGGCCATCTGCTCGAGCAATGCATGACGCTCTACACGAAGCGCACCGGCGAGAAACCACCCCAGGACGCCACCCGCGCCGAGTTCCTGAACTCCGACGGCACACCCATCGCCTGGCAGGTCGACGAAAGCCACGCAGCGGAGTAGCGCAAAGCGCAGGCCCCCCTTCGTCAG
>JBILGJ010000038.1:0-13409 GCA_044351125.1 Micropepsaceae bacterium | reverse complement strand
GGGGAAGCAGGCTGAGCGCAAACATGATGGCTACGTTGCCAGACTTGTCACGAAGCATGGGAATAAACCCGCCCTTAACACAGCGGGCAATATGAGACGGTGTGGGTGAATTTTGTGTTTACATCTGCCGTATCATGCAAACTGGGTAAACGTCCGTGCTCTGAACAATGTCGGATTCGACTCTGATCTAATTCATCAGCCGCAGGGCGCCGCGGATTCGGACGGCCAGTTCGGCGAAAGCCTCCTGGATCTGCTGGGGCGTATCTGCGGAATAGAACATGCCTGGCGAGGCGCAGGCCTGGAGCGCCGGGCCAAGCAGGTGGAACCGCGGAGCGACCCAGTACTCGTAGTGCACGTTGCCGGGGTCTGGAACATAGCGCAGCTGGATCACGGCGACCGGGATGCCGCGGCTCTTGATGTTCTCGCACGCGGCATTGCTGACCGGTCCCGGGGTGATGCTGCTCCAGTCGAACTGCATGCCATCCGTGACGATCACGACGAATTTGCGGGGATTGTCTGCCGTGCCGTCGCCGTTCTGCGCAGGCAGTGATCCCTTGGCCGTGTTCAGTACCGGCGTCAGGCGCGAGGCAGCCTGACTGTGCGTTGTACCGCTCAGTGAAAAATTCTCGACGGCCGTGTGGATGGCCTCATAGTTGTCTGACAAGGCGATACGCGGTTCGAAGCTCCTTGCCATTCCCGACACGCTGTAGCGAACGACCTGCTCCGGCAACTGGACTTCGTGGATCTTCTCCATCAGTGCCAGCACATTCTGCTTCATGAGGTCGATCCTGAGAACGATGCCGTTGTCATGCGCCTTCTTCTGTGATGATGGCGGACCATCCATGTGGCAGGCGAAGAAGCATCCGGTCAGCGCCTTCAGCTTGTCGCGATCAAGCTCGGTTGCGGCAACACCCATCGATGCCGAGGAATCGAGCCACAGGTGGATGTCCATCGCGCCGCCAACCGCTATGCCCGACGATGTCTGGCCAGAGATGTCAAGTGTATTGACCCCGAGTATGCCGGCGAATGAAAGCGGCAGGTCCACGGTGAAGGATGCCGTGGCGTTCTTGTTGTTCCCGACCTCGGTCACCGACAGGCTGAATTGCGGTGACAGGTTCCTGAGGTTCTCGGAAAGACTTGCCTCGAAAGCCTTTTGCGCCACGATCTGCCGCTTGTCGGCTGGCGTCGTTTCGGCCAGCGCGGCGAGTGCGGCCGCATCAAGTGCGTCCTGCATCTGCTTCTTGACCGAAAGTGCATTGCCGATATCGACAGCCATGCCAATGGCCAGCATCAGCGGGATGAGGCACAGCGCAAACGTGATGGCGACATTGCCGGATTTGTCGCGAAGCATATCCTGTTGCCCTCCACACCCTCAGATCCGTAAAAGTGGAACGGAGGGGGTGAATATTGCGTTTACTTCAGCCATGCATTCGGGACGTGGTTAATTCCGTGCCACGATGACACAAGGCCCGCACAAGACGCCGGGTGCAGGCGCACCTGGTGCTCAGTCTGCTTTCAGGGTCTTGGCCTTCGCCTCGTCCTCTTTCGCCTTCTCGAATTCACCCAGGCTTGCGTAGGCCTTCGCGCGGTTCTGATAGATCAGCGCCTGGTCTGGCGCGAGGCGTATCGCGTCGGTGTAGTCGGTGATGGCGGCAAGCCAGTCTCCGGTATCGGCGCGCAACCGGCCTCGTGCGTTGAATGCCCTCCACGATTTCGGGTCAAGCACGATGGATGCCGACATGTCGGCCATCGCGCTCTCATTGCGATTGACCCCGTAATGGCACACGCCTCGCCACAGGAGCGCATGGGCATCCTGCGGGTATGCCTGAAGGACGAAGTTGAGATCTTTCAGTCCCTCCTCAAATCGCCCCAGGAGTGCGAGGGATTCGCCCCGGTTGCGAAAATAGAGGTGCGACTTTGGCGCGAGCCTGATCGCCTCCGAATAATCCTTCAGGGCTTCTTCGTGGCGCTCGGTCTCGGCGTAGGAAACTGCCCGGTCGTTGAAAACCTCGTGATAGTCGGGCTTCAGCCTTACGGCTTCGGAGAGGTCCCTGATCGCGTCGTCATGTCGGCCAAGCTCGGCGCGGACCGATCCGCGATTGAACAAGGCATGGGGATCGGATGGATCCAGCCTGATCGCCTCGGTGAGGTCGGCATCGGCGCGGGCGAGGTCTTTCTTCTTCCAGTGCGAGATCCCGCGCATGCGGAAGGACATGCGATCGTCAGGCTGCAGCTTGATTGCATACGAGAAGTCGACAATCGCCGCGTCGAGACTGCCCAATTCGTCATGCGCATAACCGCGACCGAAATAGGCACGTGAAATTTCCGGATCCAGCTCGATCGCCTTGCTGAAATCGTTCAGGGCTTCGGGAAACTTCTTCAGTTCGATGTAGTCCCATCCCCGTCCGATGTAGGCATTGTTGCCCTTGGGCGCGAGGCGGATCGCCTGCGTATAGTCCGTGGCTGCCTGCTCCCATTTGCCCTGGTCGTCATAGACCTGTGCGCGGCCGTGGAAATAGTCTGCGACTGTCGCGTCGATGGCGATCGCGCTGTTGAAGTCACTCAGCGCCTTTTCGGGTTGCTTCAGGTGGTCCTTCAGGATCCAGGCGCGCTCGAACAGCGCGTCGGCGAACTTCGGATCAATCTTCAGCGTCTCATTGAAGTCCTTCAGGGCAGCGTCGGCATCGCCCGCATCGACACGCGCATAGCCACGCCCATAGATATTGCGCGGATCCTTCGGATCGAGGCTGACCGCCTGCGTGAAGTCGGCGATTGCGGCCTTGTAATCCTTTTTTCCAACATGCGACCACCCCCTGCCCCGGAACGCTGCCGCGTAGGCCGGGCGAAGTCTTATGGCTTCGGAGAAGTCCGCCAAAGCCTTGTCGTGCTTGCCTGCGTCACGGTGCGACCAGCCCCTGCTGAACCATGCCTCTGCGAAAGACGGATCCTTCTGGATGGCCTGCGAATAATGCGCGGTGGCGGCATCGAACTCGTCCTTGTCATAGGCGGACTCGCCAAGCTCATAGGCCTTCTGAGCGTCTGCATTTGCCGAGAGGGGCGCCTCGGTCTTGCCTGTGGCCGCCCATGCCTGTTCGGGTGCGGCAGCGGATGCGAGCTGCAAGGCGAGGCAGACTGCAATCAGACTGATACGGCGCATGTCGAAAACACCCCCTTGTTTAGACCCCCCAAGACGTTATTGCCGTCGCGCTGCAGCAAACAAGACGAAACTGGCAGGAGCTGGCGACGTTTGTTAACCAGTGGTTCGGAATGTTAACCCTGCCCCGCTAGTCTGCCGGGGTCTGCAAAATGGGGAGGACTGCGTGTCGAAACACTGCATCCTGATCGGCGCACCGGTGGATAGCGGCCAGCGCACGCAGGGCTGCATCATGGGACCGTCTGCCTACAGGGTTGCCGGACTTGCCGAGACGATCCGCGACCTGGGTCACAGCGTCGAGGATTGGGGCGATGTCGCGCCCGGGTTGGCATCACCCATCAAAGCATTGTCACCGCACATCCATGCTGCGGCCGAGACGCTGGCATGGACGCGCGCACTTGCCGAGACGGCCTGCCGGGCGATGGAGACCGGACGCTTTCCGATCTTCATGGGCGGGGACCATGCGATGTCGCTTGGCACCGTTGCCGGGATCGCCACGCAGGCGCATGCGGCAGGGCGAAAGCTCTTCGTTCTCTGGCTTGATGCACATTCGGACCTGCACACGCCGCAGAGCTCATCCTCGGGCAATTTTCACGGGATGCCGGTAGGCTACATTGCCGGCAGGCCCGGCTTCGACGGTTTCCCCCCTTTTCCGCACCCCGTGCCCGAGCAGAATATCTGCCTGTTCGGGCTGCGCTCGATTGATCCGGCCGAGCAGGCCGCGCTGCGCAACCGCGCCTATCACGTGAATGACATGCGCGTGCTTGACGAGAGCGGGATCGTGGCTCCCTTGCGGGCGTTCCTGCAGAAGGTCGAGCACGAAAAGGGCATGCTGCATGTGTCACTGGATGTCGATTTTCTCGACCCTTCGATCGCGCCGGGTGTCGGAACCACCGTGCCTGGCGGCATAACGTTCCGCGAGGCGCATCTTGTCATGGAGCTGCTGCATGAGCAGAACCTCGTGACCTCGCTCGACCTTGCCGAACTCAACCCCTTCCTTGACGAACGCGGGCGCACGGCGCGACTGATGGTGGATCTGGTTGCAAGCCTCATGGGCCGAAAGGTCTTTGACAGGCCGACACAGAGCGGCGTGTGATGCCATGACCGCACCTTCCCAGCTTGCCCTTGTGCCGTTCATCAGCGTCGAGAACATGATGCGCTTCGTGCTGCATGTCGGCCTCGAGCGCGTCCTTGTCGAGCTTGCATCGGAGATCGAGGCTGACTTCCTGCGCTGGGAGCATTTCGACAAGACACCGCGTGTGGCAAGCCATTCGCCGGTCGGGGTGATCGAGCTGATGCCAACTTCGGACGGCTCCTACTATGGCTTCAAGTATGTCAACGGCCATCCGAAGAACATGCAGGCGGGGTTGCAGACCGTGACAGCCTTCGGCGTGCTGGCTGACGTGTCCACGGGCTATCCCCTGCTGCTGTCCGAGATGACGATCCTGACGGCGCTGCGAACGGCAGCCACCTCGGCCATGGCCGCGCGCCACCTTGCGCCACCGGGCGCGCGCACGATGGCCATGATCGGCAATGGCGCGCAGTCCGAGTTCCAGGCGCTGGCTTTCCGAGCCATCTGCGGGATCGAGCATGTGCGTCTCTTCGACATCGATCCGGCGGCCACGCGCAAGTGTGCCTCCAATCTTTCCGGCAGTGGCATCCGCGTGACGTCCTGTCGCTCGGCAGAACAGGCCATCGAGGGTGCGCAGGTCATCACGACCTGCACTGCCGACAAGCAGTATGCGACAATCCTCACCGACAACATGGTCGGAAGCGGCGTTCACATCAACGCCATCGGCGGTGATTGCCCGGGCAAGACCGAGCTGCACCGCGATATCCTGCTGCGCTCGGACATCTTCGTGGAGTATGCGCCGCAGACGCGCATCGAAGGCGAAATCCAGCAACTTGATCCGTCTCATCCTGTCACCGAGTTGTGGCAGGTCATCGCCGGTCGCGCGCCGGGTCGCACACGCGCCGAACAGGTCACGCTGTTCGATGGTGTCGGCTTTGCGATCGAGGATTTCGCAGCCTTGCGCTATGTGCATGACCGGGTGAAGAGCACCGGTTTCGTGCAGAACCTCGACATGATTGCCGACCCGGATGATCCGCGCGACCTCTATGGCATGCTGATGCGCGCGAAGGCATGACCTGCGGTGCGTGATGGGCTGTGGACAATTCCCGGCTGCAGTCCCTGCGATAGCTCAAATCCGCCGTTCTTTCGGGCGTTTGGCCGCATTACAGCTTCGTAGGTTGAATGATGGGCCGGGCTGCGTTAGCAGCTGCAGCAATTCATTTCGCATCGCAAGAATTGCCGAGGAGTTCCCATGAAGAAGATCATGCTTGCCTCCGCCCTGCTGCTGTCGCTGGCAGGCGCGACATCGACCGCCCAGGCGGACAATTTCTTCGTCAGCCTGCTGCAGAGCGTGAAGTGGCAACCGCCGAAGTGCAAGGCGCCGGAAGTGCTCACGCAACTCAAGGACCGTGCGGGCAACATCTACTTCCGCTGCATGAAGCCGCAGGAGAAGAAGTAAGCCCGGCGTGACGCTGGTCACGCTGCGCTTCAACATGGCGCAGGGACTTGTGGGAAACACCCAAGGAAAGGCTTGGTAAACGTCGCAGTTTGGCCCCAATTGATCCGGAATGTTGGGCACTCATGTCCACCCGAGGAGGTTCCATGCTGCCGTCCCGCCTGATGCACCGGTCCACGCTTGCGCTGCTTGCAACAGGCTTGGCCCTCTGGCTTGCAAGTCCGATTGCCGATGCAAACGCTGCGCCCCGCCAGGGCCAGAGCCTGCAGGCGCCGCAAAAGACGTTGAAGGCGTTTCGCTCCCAGCGCGACCTGATTGCCTTCCTGAAGAAGCGCCAGAAACCCGCTGCGCGGCGCGAGGCCTATCCATCAGCACCGCCGCCGCCTCCTCCCGCCCCGGTCGCCGCGGCGGAGGCCAGCTCCAACGCGGCGCCTGCGGATGCCTCTGCCAGCATCACCAACACGCAGGAAGCCGGTGTCGACGAAGGTGGCATCGTCAAGACCAAAGGCGACCTTCTCATCGTGCTGAGGCGCGGTCGGCTGTTCACCGTCTCGACGCGCGACGGAGACCTCAAGCCGGTCGACGCCATTGATGCGTTCCCGCCCGGGATCGATCCCGGTGGGGACTGGTATGACGAGATGCTGGTCACGGGCAACCGTGTCATTGTCATCGGTTACAGCTATGGGCGCGGCGGCACCGAGATCAACCGCTTCCAGCTTGGAAGCGATGGAAGCCTTTCGTACGAGGACTCCTATCACCTGCGCTCGAACGACTATTACTCGTCACGCAACTATGCCTCCCGGCTGATCGGCACGCGCCTGATCGTCTACACACCGCTCTACCTGCCGCGGAACGCGGCGGAGAACATGAGCTGGATGCCTGCCCTCAAGCGTTTCAGGGGGCCAAGCTCGCCGGGAACGTTCGAACCCACGGCTTCCGCGGTCAACATATACCTGCCGCCAGCCTCGGACGGCGAAAAGACAATGCCGTCCGCGCTGCACACCGTCACCGAGTGCGACCTTGCGGCCTGGAGGCTCCGCTGCAAGTCGACGGGCGTGTTCGGGCCTGCCGGGCGCACCTTCTATGTTTCATCCAATGCGGTCTATGTGTGGCTCAATGCGCCGCGCTGGGGCGACCGCAAGCTCTCCGAGCCGTCGGGCCTGCTCTATCGACTGCCGCTGAACGGCGCGGCCCCCTCTGCCATCGGCGTGCGGGGCATGCCGACGGACCAATTCTCTTTCCGTGAAGACTGGAACGAGGGCGTGCTGAACGTGCTTCTCCGCAGCGAAGGCGGAGGTGACGCCATGTGGATGCCGGAGTTCGGCTCCGGCGCCATGTCGCTCCTGCAGGTGCCGCTCAGGTCGTTCAATGACGGCGGGCTGGAAGCAGATCGCGCAAGCTATCGCCTGCTTCCGCAGGCAGAGGGGCGCAGCTGGGCACTGCAGAACCGCTTCGTGGGCGACTATGTGCTCTATGGTCGGGGTGCGGGCTGGGGTGGTCCTACAACGCAGTCGACCCTTGTCGTCGCGGGTGTACGCAATGGCTCGGTGTCTGTCGTTCCGCTGCAGCATGGCGTGGACCGCATAGAGGCGATGGGGCGGGACGCCGTCGTCGTTGGCGGTGACGGGCGCGACCTGCATTTCCGCGCGATCGAGCTCACGGATGGCCCGGTGCCCCATGTTGGCGATCGCTACACGATGCCGGGGGCCTCGCAGGGAGAGACGCGCAGTCACGCGTTCTTCTTCAAGCCGGAGGCCGGCTTTGACAGCAACGACAGGAGCGCAGGGCTCATGGGCCTGCCAGTGACGCGCGCCGGGCGGCCTGGCCATGCACAGTTGTCGGAGAATTCCGCGGCAATCGTCTTCGTCCGGCGCTCGGCACGGCAGTTCTCGGCGATGGGCGAACTGGGAGCCAGCGAGACGGGCGTCGTGGACGATGGGTGTCGTGCATCCTGCGTGGACTGGTATGGCAATTCCCGGCCGATCTTCTTCGGAAACCGGACCTTCGCGCTGATGGGCTATGAACTGGTCGAGGGGAATTTCTCGCGCAACGCGATCACGGAGACGCGGCGGATTTCGTTCGCACCTGCAAGAGGCCGACCGGCAAACTGAATGCAAAAAAAGGGCACCGCGACGCTGCTGTCGCGGTGCCCCTTGATGCAAACCGACGTGGGGTTTGCGCTACCAGGATGTTCCCAGGCGACCCGAAGTCTTCGCCTCGAGGTCCTTCGACTTCATGAAGCTGTTGAGTTGCTGTTGCGTGGGCAGGATCGGACGAACCTGGGCCTGGCCCCAGGACAGGTTCTGCATCGTCGCCGGCATGTTCCGGGCGGCCACGACCTGAGAGCCGAAATGCTTGATGCCTTCGCGCACGAGGCTTGCGTAGATCGCAATATTCAAGCTGAGGTTTTCGCGCGTTATGCCCCCATCGACAAGCACGCCACGACCGAATGCGATGACCTTGTCGTCGATTTTCACCGATGTCGCGAAGAAGCTGTCATTGTTGCGGGTGTTGATCATGTCGGCCGTGATGCCGGTCGCACCCATGTCGACGAACACCAGCATCACGAGGGTCATGCACTTGCCCGGCTTTACTTCGCACCCGGAGACGCCGAACACGTAAGGCAGCGAGCCATCGGAAAAGGTGACGACCTTGCCGTTCTCGCTTTCGCGGATCTGCACATCCTTGCCGCCCATCTCGGTAACAATCGACTGGACCAGCTCGGGCGTGACCGTGTCGACGATGGCTTTCGGGTTTGACAGCTTGGGGCCACCCTCCTGCGCCAGTGCGGGTGACGGCAACACAAAGGACAACACGGTGAGGGCTGCGAATGCAGAGGCGAGGACGTGGCGCATGGGGATCTCCGGGTTTGCGTTGCCCAGCTTAGGCAGGCCTTGTCCATGCTTGCAAAGTGATATTGTCACCCGTCCCCGAGCTGGACCACACGCGCAGGTCGAGGTGGGCCGGGGCCTTCGCTGTGGTGGGGGCGATTTCCACCCTGGACGGGAAACCGGCACGCGCCAGGACGCAGGAGTTGCGTTGCCTCATGGGGACACCTTGATGGGCGTCACCCCGCCGGATCGATGTCGCCCCGTGCGTATTCGACAGTGATCGCCGCCACATGCGATCCGAGGCGACCACCCTCTATTGCCTGTCGCAGGCCCTGGGTCAGGTCCTGATAATGCGTCAGGTTGTGCCATGTGATGAGCATCGAGGCGAGGATCTCCTCGGCCTTCACGAGATGATGCAGGTAGGCGCGTGAGTACTGGCGGCAGGCGGGACAGCGGCAACCTTCTTCCAGCGGCCGCGGATCATCGGCATGGCGCGCATTGCGCAGGTTGACGGGACCCCGCTTCGTGAAGGCCTGTCCGTTGCGGCCGGAACGCGTCGGCAGCACGCAGTCGAACATGTCGATGCCACGCACAACAGCGCCCACGATGTCGAGGGGCTTGCCCACACCCATGAGGTAGCGCGGACGATCCTGTGGCAGATGCGGCATCGTGAAATCGAGCACGTCGAACATCCGCTCTTGTCCCTCGCCCACGGCCAGGCCTCCGACGGCATAGCCGGGGAAGCCGATTTCCTGCAGCAAGGCTGCCGAGCGTGCACGCAGGTGCGGGTAGATGCTGCCCTGAACGATGCCGAAAAGGGCGCGGCCGGGCGCCTGCCGGAACGCGGCCTTCGAACGCCTGGCCCAGCGGGTCGAGAGATTCATCGATGTCTCGGCCTCGGCCTCCGTGGCCGGGAACGGCGTACACTCGTCGAGCACCATGTGGATGTCGGAACCCAGAAGGGCCTGGATCTCCATCGATCGCTCGGGTGTGAGCAGGTACTGCGCGCCGTCAATGTGGGACTGGAACGAGACGCCGTTCTCGTCGAGCTTGCGCAACTGCGCCAGCGACATCACCTGGAATCCCCCGGAGTCGGTCAGGATCGGGCGCGGCCAGTTCATCATGCGGTGAAGCCCACCGAGGCGGGCGACACGCTCGGCAGAGGGCCTGAGCATCAGGTGATAGGTGTTGCCGAGCACGATGTCGGCACCGGTCTCGCGCACGGATTCCGGCAGCATGGCCTTCACGGTGCCTGCCGTGCCTACCGGCATGAAGGCCGGCGTCCGGATCTCGCCGCGAACGGTGCGGATGAGGCCCGATCGGGCGGCGCCGTCTGTCGCGTTTACTGAAAAGGAGAAGTCGTTCATGCGGGATTGCGTATCAGAAGACAGGCGTCGCCGTAAGAATAGAAGCGGAAGCGACGGGCGATCGCGTGCGCATAGGCTGCGCGCATTGTCTCGAGGCCGCAGAAAGCCGAGACCAGCATGAACAGGGTCGAGCGCGGCAGGTGGAAGTTCGTCAGGAGCAGGTCCGCCGTGCGGAAGGTGTAGCCGGGCGTGATGAAGATGTCGGTGTCGCCCGACCAGGGCTGCAGGTCTGGTGTACTTGCCGATTCAACCGTGCGCAGGCTGGTCGTTCCAACGCACATGACCCGGTTCCGGCGACCACGGGCGGCAGCAACCGCGGCAGCGGTTTCCTGCGGAACGTGCCCCCATTCCGAATGCATCCGATGCTCGGCCGTGTCGTCTGCCTTCACGGGCAAGAATGTGCCTGCACCCACATGCAAGGTGACGTGACGGCGCTCGACACCGCGCTGATCGAGCGCTGCAAGGAGTTCCGGCGTGAAATGCAAGCCGGCTGTTGGTGCTGCCACGGAACCGTCATTGCGGGCGTAGACCGTCTGGTAGTCGGACGCGTCCTTGTCGTCGACGGGGCGGCGTCCGGCGATGTAGGGTGGCAGCGGCATCGTGCCGTGTCGTGCGATGGCGGCGTCGAGATCTGCACCCAGCACATTGAAGCGCAGGTTGATTTCGCCAGCCTCTGCCTTGGCCTCCACGCGGGCAGAAAACCCATCGGCGAAGATCAGCGTGTCGCCGGGCTCGAGCTTGCGGCCGGGCTTTGCAAAGGCTGCCCAACGTTCCTCGTCCATTCGCTTGTGGAGCGTCACGTCGATGCGGGCTTGCGCTGACAGGCCGCGGGCGGGCCGTGTGCCCGCGAGTTGCGCGGGGATCACACGCGTGTCGTTGAAGATGCCGACATCGCCGGGTGACAGGAAACCCGGGAGGTCGCGCAGGGTCGCCTCGTCGAAAGACAGGCTGCCTTCGCGAATGACCAGCAGGCGGGCGCTGTCACGCGGGACCGCCGGCCTCATCGCGATGAGGTCATTCGGCAGGTCAAAATCGAAGTCGTCGACGCGCAATCTCGACCTATTTCCGGCCGGCAGCAGCCTTGCGCTGCTCCATGCGCTGGATCACCTTCTTCATCACATAGGGTGACGTGAAGTGGGAGATGTCGCCGTCCAGAGATGCGATTTCCTTGACCAGGCGCGAAGCGATGGCCTGGTGCTCGGCACCGGCCATCAGGAAGACGGTCTCGATGTCCCGGTTGAGCTGCATGTTCATGCCGACCATCTGGAACTCGTATTCGAAGTCGGAGACCGCACGCAGGCCGCGGATGATGGTCTGGGCCCCCACCTTCTCGGCGAAGTGCATCAGCAGGACGTCGAAAGGTTCCACCGAAATGGTGACGCCCGCCTTTTTTGCGATGCGTGCCGTCTCGTGGCGCACCATCTCGACACGCTCTTCCAGCGTGAACAGCGGGCCTTTAGCCTCGTTGATGGCCACGCCAATCACGAGGTGATCGACCAGCTTGGCGGCACGCTCGATGATGTCGAGATGCCCGTTGGTGATCGGGTCAAAGGTGCCTGGATAGAGGCCCGTCCGTTTCGTCATGCCGCTGTTTGTCCCTGCGAACGCAACGGGGCGGCATCATAACGCGAGTCTTTCACTTTGGAACTTGCGTTTTTCAGATGCATGTCAGCCCGCGACGTCCTCTGCCTCGCCTTCGATTTCCTGGCCTTCGCCGATACGCTCGACCGACACGACGCGCTCGCCTTCCGTCAGGCGGAACACAATCACGCCCTGGGTCGCACGTCCGGCCTGGCGGATCTGGGCTACGGGGATGCGGATGGTCTGGCCTGAATCGGTGATCAGCATCAGCTGGTCAGTGTCCTCGACCGGGAAGGAGGCCGCGATGCGTGCGTTCTTCTTCGACATCCCCATGGCCACGATGCCCGAGCCGCCGCGACCGGTGACACGGTATTCATAGGCGCTGGAGCGCTTGCCAAATCCGCTTTCCGACACGGTCAGAACGAACTGCTCGCGGGCGCCAAGATCGGCGTAGCGCTCGGGCGACAGGGCCACGTCGGCAACGGCCTCGTCGCCTTCGTCGGCCACGTCAGATGCCTCGCCCTCTTCGCCGGCCGCCCTGCGGGCCATTGCCGCCATCTTCAGATAGGCGCGGGCTTCCTCGACGGCAACGTCGACGTGGCGCAGGATGGTCATCGAAACGACCTCGTCACCTTCCGCCAGCTTGATGCCGCGCACGCCGGTGGAGTCGCGCCCCTTGAAGACGCGCACGTCGTCACAGGAGAAGCGGATGCACTTGCCGGCCCTGGTTGTCAGCAGCACGTCGTCTGTGTTGTTGGCCAACGACACGCCGACGATGCCATCGCCTTCGGCGATCTTCATGGCGATCTTGCCGGTCGCGCGGATGTTGGTGAAGTCGGACAGGAGGTTGCGGCGCACGTCGCCGGAGCGCGTGGCGAACATGACCTCGAAGCGGTCCCATTCTTCCTCGGCCTCGGGCAGGGCGAGCACCTTTGTAACAGTCTCGCCTTCCTTGAGCGGCAGCAGGTTGATGAGCGCCTTCCCCTTGCCCTGCGGGGTTGCCAGCGGCAGGCGCCAGGTCTTCAGCACATAGGCCATTCCGTTCGACGAGAAGAAGAGAAGCGGCTGGTGCGTGCTGGCCACGAAGAGGCTGGTGACGAAATCCTCGTCCTTCGTCGACATGGCCGAGCGGCCCTTGCCGCCGCGGCCCTGCACCCGGTAGGCGTTCAGTGGCACGCGCTTGATGTAGCCCTGGTGGGTTACGGTGACGACCATGTCCTCGCGCTGGATGAGGTCTTCGTCCTCGACCTCGTCGCCACCTTCGAGGATTTCGGTTCGGCGCGGAGTGGCGAATTCGGCCTTGATGGCAGCGAGCTCGTCCCTGACGACCGACATCAGGCGGTCGCGCGATCGCAGGATCTCGAGATATTCCTCGATCGACTTGCCGAGGCCCTGAAGGTCATTGCCAATCTCGTCACGGCCCAGCGCGGTGAGGCGTTGCAGGCGCAGTTCCAGAATCGCCCGGGCCTGCTCGTCCGACAGTTTCAGCGTACCGTCAGCCTGCATCGCGTGGCGCGGGTCATCGACAAGCGCCACGAGTGGGGCAACGTCAAGGGCGGGCCAGTTGCGCTCGGTCAGGCGTGCGCGCGCGGTGGCGGCATCCGGACTTGAGCGGATGATGCGAATGAACTCGTCAATGTTGGCGACCGCAATGGCGAGGCCGACCAGGACATGGGCCTTGTCACGGGCGTCCGAGAGGAGCTTGCGCGTGCGGCGCGTAACAACATCCTCGCGGAAATTCACGAAGGCGCGCAGCATATCCTTCAGGTTCATCAGCTGCGGCCGGCCGCCGTCGAGGGCCAGCATGTTGACGCCGAAGGATGACTGCATCGCCGTGTAGCGGAAGAGCTGGTTCAGCACGACATCGGCCATTGCGTCGCGCTTGAGCTCGATCACCACGCGCATGCCCTGGCGGTCGGATTCGTCGCGTGCGTCCGAGATGCCCTCG
>JBILGJ010000275.1:0-4256 GCA_044351125.1 Micropepsaceae bacterium | reverse complement strand
CCCAAATCCAGACCAGCACAATTCTAGAAAGAGAACCAAGACAGCTCAAAGTCATTGGCCATAACCAATACGACCCTTACGCCGCCCTCATTCCCCTTCCCGGTAAACAACAATGTCAAATCGCAGCCACCCGACGAAGCAATGACCGAGCGAATGAACGCCCGAGACGCTGCCTGACCCGACGAGGGAAAACCGCACAATCTGGTGCGCCGAAGCGCTACCGCTCATGCAGGACGCGCAAATTAAGCGTACCCTACGAGTGTGTCAACCGACTGATGAAAATAAATACTGGTCCGAATTGCCGCACTTAACCAAAGGCCGAAATCCGCCTCGCCGCCATGCCAGACCCCATGCATTCTGCCGGATGTCCGCATGAAACAGTGACGGGATTGACTTGATCGGCTGGCGCCGACATTCGAACCGCGGCCACATGGCAGGGATTACGGGGGCATGAAACAGACACCGCAGGCAGGGCGGCACGTCCGCAAGCCATATCGCTGGGGCCGCGCAGCCACGGCAATGGCAGCGGTGCTTGCGGCCACCTTCTGTCTGGTCATTGCGCTGGCCTTGTTCATGCCGCTCGTCACGAACCCGCCCGCGACCACGCCGACGGCCATCGGGCCGGCGCGCCAAGCCCCGAAGCTTCCGCAGAAGGAGGTGCGAACCATCGAGATGGAGCGCGGCGACACGCTGGGCGCCCTGCTGCTCGAGGAAGGCGCCACGGCCGACGATGCCACCGGTGTCACCACGGCGCTTGCATCCGTTTTCAATGCATCGAGCCTGCGGGGCGGGCAAAGCCTGACGCTGGTCTTCGAGGGCGTGCCCGGCGACACGTCGGCCCCGGCCCTGAAATCGGTAGCATTCCGGCCCAGCGTCGAGCGCGACATCGCCATCGCGCGCCGGCCCGACGGGCAATACGACGTGCGCGAGACCGTGAAGACCCTGAAGGCGGAAGGCGCAAGGGTCCGCGGCACGATCAAGGGCAGCCTTTACCAGTCCGCACTCGAAGCGGGCGTTCCGGATGGCGTCATCGTGGACATGATCCGGATCTACTCGCATGCGGTCGACTTCCAGCGCGAGATCCGCGCCGGGGACAGTTTCGATGTTCTTTTTACGCGGTATACGGACGAAAATGGCGAGGCGCTGAAGAGCGGTGCCATCGACTTTGCGCAACTCACGCTCTCGGGCGAAGCCAAGCCGCTCTACCGTTTCACTTCGGTCGCCGAGCAGGCGACGGATTACTATACGCCCGACGGCAAGAGTGGCCGGCGCCTGCTGATGCGCACGCCCATCGACGGCGCACGGCTTTCATCGGGCTTCGGCATGAGACGTCATCCGATCCTCGGATATTCGAAGATGCACAAGGGTGTCGACTTTGCGGCCCCTACGGGGACACCGATCATGGCGGCCGGCAATGGCACGGTGCGAATGGCCCGCTGGTTCGGTTCCTATGGCAAGTATGTGCGGATCGCCCACGCGAACGGGTATGAGACGGCTTATGCCCATCTCAGCCGCATTGCGCCGGGCCTGCGCGAGGGCGCGCGCGTGCGGCAAGGGCAGATCATCGGCCGCGTCGGAACGACAGGGCGCAGCACGGGCCCGCACCTGCATTACGAGGTGATGGCGCGCAACCGGCAGATCAACCCCATGGATGTACGACTGCCGATCGGCACCACCCTCGCGGGTGCGGATCTTGCTGCCTTCAAGGCGCATGTGGCGCTCGTGAACGCCGCGCTTGACAAGTGGGGTGAGACACCTGCTCTGGTCGCGCAGGGCGAAATCCTTCGCGCCAAGCTGCTTCCCTGACGTCCGGACTCCCATGAGCTTTTCCCTGATGACCGCGGCTGCCATCGCCGCCGTGACGGCTGCCAACACGATGCTTGCTGCTTCAAGCTGGCACTTCGACGTGCAGAGCGATCCCCTCGGGCAGAATGTCTACGTTGCCGAGGCTACAGGCAGCGAGGACCTGCCGCAGGCCTTCCTGCGCTTCTCGTGCGGGGGCATGCCAGGCGTCCTGCTGCAGCTCAACCTCGGACAGGCCCTTCAGGACGGCGGAGACTTCCGGGCCGACGATCCGGCATGGGAGGACGTCACCTTCGTGTTTCCGGAAGGCGAGTACGCAGCCGCCACGAAGCGCGCCGCTATTGCCGACGGGATCGGCACCTTCGAGATCAAGGGGAGCGAGGCGATGTTCATCGCCCGCCAGTTCAAGGCGGGCGGCGAGCTGATCGTGCGGCAAAGCGTGCACAGCGCCCGCTTCATGCTCGACGAAGCGGCAGGCCCGATCAGCGAAGTGATCGCGTCCTGCCCCTTCAAGTATGAAGATCAGTGAAGCGTCGCGTTGCGACGTGACTCGTTGATCAGCAACCCGCCGGCATCCGCCGAGACCCTGACCGTGTCCCCGTCCTTGATGCGTCCCTGGAGAATGAGCTCGGCCAGCGGGTCCTGAAGGTGTCTCTGGACAGCCCGCTTGAGCGGCCGCGCCCCATAGACGGGATCGTAGCCGGCATTCGCCAGCCACTCGCGTGCAACCTGGTCGAGGTCGATCGCAATCTTGCGCTCGGCCAGAAGGCGCGACAGGCGCGCCACCTGGATGTGCACGATGCGATCCATCTGCGCGCGCCCGAGCCGGTGGAACAGGATGATCTCGTCGAGCCTGTTCAGGAATTCCGGACGGAAGCGCGAGCGCACGATCTCCATGACCTCGTCCCGCACGGCGCCGGTGTCCTCGCCCTCGGCCTGGGCCGCGAGGATGTCGCCTCCGAGGTTCGAGGTCAGGATGATCACCGTGTTCTTGAAGTCCACGGTACGGCCCTGCCCGTCCGTCAGGCGCCCGTCATCGAGCACCTGCAGAAGGACGTTGAAAACGTCGCCGTGGGCCTTCTCGATCTCGTCGAACAGGATCACCTGATAGGGCCTGCGGCGCACGGCCTCCGTGAGCGCCCCACCCTCTTCGTAGCCGACATAGCCCGGTGGCGCGCCAATCAGGCGGGCCACCGAGTGCTTCTCCATGTATTCGGACATGTCGATGCGCACCATGGCCGTGTCGTCGTCGAAGAGGAATGACGCCAGCGCCTTGGTAAGCTCGGTCTTGCCGACGCCCGTGGGCCCCAGGAACAGGAAGGAGCCGATCGGGCGATTGGGATCCTGCAGGCCGGCGCGGGCCCGGCGGACGGCGGCCGACACCGCGCGCACGGCCTCTTGCTGGCCGACCACGCGGGAACCAAGCGTTTCTTCCATCTTGAGCAATTTCTCGCGCTCGCCGGCCAGCATCTTGTCGACGGGAATGCCGGTCCAGCGCGAGACAACCTGTGCGATGTGTTCCTCGGTCACGGCCTCGGTGACGAGCTGGGTTGCGCTCTGGTCCTCGATTTTCTTCAGGTCCTTCTCGAGGCCCGGAATGAGGCCGTAGGCGATTTCACCGGCCTTGGCGAGGTCACCGCGGCGCTGCGCGAGCTCGAGGTCGTGCCGCGCACGGTCGAGCTTCTCCTTGATGGACTGGGCCTGACCCAGCTTGGCTTTCTCCTGCTTCCAGCGCTGCGTCAGGCTTGCCGACTTTTCCTCGAGGTCGCCGAGCTCCTGCTCAAGCTTTGCCAGTCGGTCCTTCGAGGCAGCGTCTGTTTCCTTGCGCAAGGCCTCACGTTCGATCTTGAGCTGCATGATGCGGCGGTCGAACTCGTCAAGCTCCTCGGGCTTTGAGTCCACCTGCATGCGCAGGCGGCTTGCCGATTCATCGACGAGATCGATTGCCTTGTCGGGCAGGAAGCGGTCGGTGATGTAGCGGTTCGACAGCTGGGCTGCGGCAACGATGGCGGAATCGGTGATCCGTACGCCGTGATGCAGTTCGTATTTCTCCTTCAGCCCGCGCAGGATCGAGATCGTGTCTTCCACCGTCGGCTCGGTCACGAAGACAGGCTGGAAGCGCCGTGCGAGGGCTGCGTCCTTCTCGACGTGCTTGCGGTATTCGTCGAGGGTGGTCGCGCCGACGCAATGCAGCTCGCCGCGTGCGAGCGCCGGCTTGAGCAGGTTCGATGCATCCATCGCACCGTCGGCCTTGCCGGCACCCACAAGCGTGTGCATCTCGTCGATGAACAGAACGATGCCGCCCTCGGCGGCGGTGATTTCGGTCAGGACGGCTTTCAGGCGCTCCTCGAATTCACCGCGGTACTTCGCACCGGCGATGAGGGCGCCCATATCGAGTGACAGCAGCTTCTTGTCACGAAGCGATTCAGGGACATCCCCGTTGACGATGCGCA
>JBILGJ010000274.1:0-4259 GCA_044351125.1 Micropepsaceae bacterium | reverse complement strand
CGGTTTCAGGTGCAGGTGCGGGTGCCAAATCGGCCAGGGCTGATGTTGCGGACATCATTGCTGCAAGGGACAGAATGAGCCCTGCCTCAATCCTTTGGATCAACTTCATGGTCAGGCTTCCTTCGATTGAATGCTAGAGAGCGTTTGTGTCGGTTTCGCCGGTGCGGATGCGAACCACGTGTTCGATGGGCGTCACGAAAATCTTTCCGTCACCGATCTGCCCCGTGCGGGCGTGATTTGTGATGCACTGGATGACGGCGTCTGCCTGGTCTGCCCTTACCGCCACTTCGATCTTGAGCTTGGGCACGAAGCTCACCGCGTATTCGGCGCCGCGATAGATCTCCCTGTGCCCCTTCTGGCGCCCGAAGCCCTTGGCTTCGGTTACCGTCAGCCCCTCGACGCCCATTGCGACAAGGGCTTCCCTGACCTCGTCGAGTTTGAACGGCTTTATCACCGCAGATATGAGTTTCATTGCACCATGCCTCGTCTGACTGTTTTCGATGCGCGCAAGACTCAGCGATTTCCGGGCGACTGTATTGCTTCTTGTCGCGGCAGGCTCTTGACCGGTTTGCCGTGAAATTGTGCAGTTAACCTCTGTGACGCAGAGCCTGGTCATTGGTCCGCTTGGAGAGAAGGCCTATACATTCCGGTCATGAGCCAGGGTCCAAGCAGCACATCAGAGGTGGTTATTGCCGGCGGTGGCATGGTCGGGCTGACGCTGGGCGTCGCCCTTGCGCAGTCGGGGATCGATACGATCGTCATTGACGGTGTCGACCCTGCGACCGTTGCCGATGCGGCGTTTGACGGAAGGGTCAGTTCGTTTGCGCCGGCCTCCCGGCGCATGCTCGAGGTACTTTCGATCTGGGACCATGCGAGGGCGCATGCAGAACCCGTGCTCGACATCATCGTTGGTGACGGGACCGTGCGGAGCGGGGCCTCGACTGCGATGCTGCATTTCGACCACAGGGATGTCGGGTCCGATCCGCTGGCTCACATGCTTGAAAACAGGCATTTCCGCATGGCGCTCGATGCCCGGGCGCGCGGCTGCCCGTCGCTTCGGGTCATCGCGCCTGCCCGTGTGACGTCTGTGCTGCCTGGCGCTGGTGACGTCCGTGTGTCGATGGATGACGGGGGCGAGGTGCGGGCCAAGCTCTGCGTTGCTGCCGACGGGCGGGACTCGCCCATTCGGGAGGCTTGCGGGATCCGGACCCATGGGTGGCCCTATCGGCAGCACGGGATCGTGACCACGGTCGAGCACGCGTTGCCACATCGCGGTGTCGCGCATGAGCTTTTCCTCGAGGCCGGACCCTTTGCGATCCTCCCGATGCGCGGCAACCGGTCTTCGATCGTATGGAGCGAGCATGAGCGGGCCGCGCAGGCCTATATGGCGTTGGCGGCTGATGAGTTTGCCAGTGAAGTGCGCCAGCGCTTCGGCGACCATCTGGGCGACATCCAGCTCACTGGTCCGCGATGGTCCTATCCGCTGTCGCTGAACCTGGCCGAGACCTATCTTGCCGAGCGGGTCGCTCTGGTTGGCGATGCGGCGCATGCCGTGCATCCGCTTGCGGGGCAGGGGCTCAACCTGGGCCTTCGGGACGTTGCGGCGCTTGCGGAAACCATCGTCGAGGCACGACGCCTCGGGCTTGATCCGGGGAGCCGTGCCAGCCTCTCGCGCTACGAGGCGTGGCGGCGGCTCGACAATACCGTCTTTGCCCTGTCGATGGATGCGTTGAACCGCCTGTTCTCCAACGACATTGCGCCATTGCGTGGCCTGCGACGACTGGGGCTTGACCTTGTCGACGGGATGGGCCCCCTCAAGTCGGCCTTCATGCGCCAGGCCAGCGGTGAGGCTGGCAACATCCCGCGGCTGTTGCGGGGACAGCCCGTCTGACCGGCTCTGTCCGGCCTATGGCCTGCTGCCGTCGATTGTGTCGGACGAGCCGCGACCGGCAATCCGGTTGCCGAATTGCCGGTCCAGATCGCTATAGAACTTGCGCGCCTCGGCCAGCACATGGTGCCAGCGCGCAGCCTCTGCGGCTTCGCGGGAGTGGTACAGGGTTCCAGACCAACCGTAGGCACCTGGCTGATGCGGGTCCGGTTGCACCGGGGGTGTGTCCTCGTTGATCTGTTCCACCGAATGGCGGAAATGCGAGTTCGGGTTTGCGCGGTCATACAGTGTCTGAAGTTCTGCCCGTGCGCGCTGCTGCTCCAGCCTGCGAAAGGATGCGGTGACGTGATGCCCCCAAATCCGCCAGGCAATCATGGCCGCGCCGAGGGCGATGATGTGCCAGTACTCGAAGAGCGCGCGCGACAGCATCAGGGATCCCGCTTCAATCCATGCTGGACGAGGCGCTGCTCGTACTCGGACCAGCGTGATGCCTGCTGTCTTCCAAGTTCGTGGAGGTAAGTCCACGAATAGAGGCCGGTGTCATGACCGTCATCGAAGATGAGGCGCACAGCGTATTGCCCAACCGGCTCGATTGCCCGGATTGCAACCTGGCGCTTGCCCGGGACAATGGTCTTTGTCGATGCGCCGTGTCCCTGGACCTCGGCGCTGGGGCTCTCGACACGAAGGTACTCTGCCGGCAACTCAAAGGCCGAGCCATCCTCGAATGCGACACGGAGCGCTCGCTCTGCGCGGCTGTAGGACAGGCTGCGGGGCCATGGTGCGTTGTCCGTCACCGCAACTCACCGTCCTGCAGCTCACGTGCCTCGTCGGTGATCATGACCGGTATGCCGTCGCGAATGGGGTAGGCGAGGCGGGCTGCACGCGAAACCAGCTCCTGGCGTGCGGCGTCGTAGTGCAGCGTGGACTTTGTGACAGGGCAGACGAGGATTTCGAGCAGTTTGGGATCGATGCTGCGTGGCTGTCGGGCTGTCGATGTGGTGTCGCTCACTGCATTGTTCCTTCAGAGCCTGTCGGGGTGGCCGCGTTCATCTCGATCAGGGTCACCAAGAGGCGCGCCCGGTCGGCGGTCGTCGGTGCTTCGAGAAGTGCCTGTTTCTCGGATGGGGCGAAGGGGCAAATCATCGCGAGGGAGTTGACCAGCAGTCCTGTCGGAAAATCCTCTATTGTCGACCAGAGGTTTTCCTGGTGGTGGCGTCCAAAGAATTGCCGGATGCCGGCAGCCAGCCGGGTCCGGTCGATGGCGGGCTCGGGCGCAGATGTGTCCATGTCGCCCATGAATTCCGTGTAGTCCACGCGCATCATCCTGTAGAGGCGGGGTGCGCTTACTTCCTCGCGAACCCTGAAGCGACAGACGCCGGTCAGGACGATACCGTAGCGGTTCTCCGATGTTTCGTTCCATGAGGTCAGCCGGCCGACACAGCCAACTGCGTAGAGGGCCGGGTTCGGGCCTTCCGATGTGACGGGCTGGATCATGCCAATCAGCCTGGATGTCGCCAGCGCGTCGTCGGTCATCTCGAGGTAGCGTGGCTCAAAGATGCGCAGCGGCAACTTGCCGCCCGGCAGGAGCACGGCCCCTTCGAGCGGAAAGATCGGGATTGTGTCCGGCAGTGACTGCGTATCCTGCATGTCAGGCGAACAGCAGGTTTGACAGCTTGCGCCGCCCGGCCTTCACCACCGGGTCTGCCGCTCCCAGTGCCTCGAACAGCGTCAGGAGTTGCTGGCGCGCGGCGCCGTCGTTCCAGTTGCGGTCACGCCGCAGGATTTCGAGGTACTCGTCGATCGCAGCTTCGGAACTTCCGGCGCCCGCGAGTGCCGCGGCCAGTTCAAAGCGGGCCTGAAGGTTCGACGGACTGGCTTCGACGCGTGCCTTGAGTTCGGCCATATTGTCATCAGCGGGGGCCTGGTCCTTCAACCTGATCTGGGCGGCGATGGCAGCTATGGCCTCGTGGTTCTGGTGTTCAGGCGGCACGAGCTGGAGCGTCTGGCGCGCCCGGTCGATGTCGCCGCTGACAAAGTAGCATCGTGCAATGCCACCGAGGGCCTCGGGGTTCTGTGGCTCCTCGCCAAGGATACGCGCATAGGCCTGGGCTGCCGTTCCAAGATCGCCGGCGTTGAAGGCCTCGGCAGCTATGGCGAGAAGCTCGTCGACTGGCGAGGGGCCCTGGTCGCCGGCCAGACGCTTCACGAATTCGCGGATTTCGGATTCTTTCATCGCACCCACGAAGCCGTCGACCGGCTGGCCATTGCGGAAGGCATAGACGGCGGGGATGGACTGGATGCGCAGCTGCCCGGCAATCCGCTTGTTCTCGTCGATGTTGATCTTGACGAGCTTCACGGCGCCCTTGGCTTC
>JBILGJ010000273.1:0-4260 GCA_044351125.1 Micropepsaceae bacterium | reverse complement strand
CCACGGCCCCTTGCTTCAGGCCCTTGCGAGTGTCTTGAGGTATTCCTGCACCTGGATGCTCCACTGCGCCTCGCCGCGCGCGCGCTTGCGTGCGGCTTCGGCCATGCGCCGTTCACCCCTGGCGTCGACGATGAGGCGCTCGAGTTTTTCGGCAACGTCATTCGCGTCGCGCGGCAGGCAGAGCAGTCCGGTGTCAGCCTCCCTTACCGCATCGACGGCGCCACCGTCCCGGGTGGCAAGCGCGGGGAGGCCGTACCAGCCCGCCTCAAGATAGACGATGCCAAAGCCCTCGACCGAGTTGCCTTCGCGCCTTGTGGGCATGGCGAACACATTGGCCACGCTGTAGAGCGCAGCCTTGCGGTCTGCATTCACGGCGCCAAGGAATTTGACCGCGTGGCCTACGCCCCGCTCGCGTGCCAGTTCCTTGAGGCGTTGCCGGTCGTCGCCTCCGCCGGCGACGAGATAGATCAGGGAGGGATGTCGGGCGATGAGAGCTGGCAGCGCATCAATGACACTGTCGATGCCCTTCCGGGGTTCGAGGCGGGACAGGGAAGCAATGACGGGGCTGCGCCCGTTGATGATGGCCTCGAGTGCGTTGCGCTCATCGGCGGGTGGTTCGGGCTGTGGCCCGATGGGCGGGTTGATCACGACAAGTCTTGTCCGTGTCTGGTCGAGATAAGGCGCGACCAGCGAGGCGGTATAGGACGAATTGGCAATGACACACCCCGCCCGTGCCAGTGCCGCCCTGATGCGCCTTGCCTTGGACGGCGTCGGGGATGCGGGGAATTCCATGCCGTGGGCGAGTACCGATACGGGGACCGGGACCTTGCCCAGGCGTTCGATGCTCTTCCATGAGTCGGCAAACAGTCCCTCCACGCCGTGGGACCTGCAGGCCCGCGTGACATCCCGAGCCTTCAGGAACCGGCGCAGCGGCTTGAAGCCGCCATAGCGCGTGACCGTGAAGGAAGGGAAGTGGCCGGGGTCGCGGCTTGCGTCAGCGAAGACCTTCACCTGCCTGCCTGCGGAAGCCAGGCTCTGTGCCAGGCCTCCCATCAGGTTTTCGATGCCGCCCAGCTTTGGCGGGAAGCTCTGTGTCGTGATGATGATCATGGGTCCGACGCGTGATGGCTGCTGCTCGACGGGTCCAAAGCTTCCCCCCGGCGCAGGCACTGACCTTTTTATCACCGTGTCAGGGGCGTGTCTTCAGCCTTGCCCCATGGCTTGCTTGCCGCCCAGGCCGAGGCTGCGGTTTGCCGCGGCAGAGGCCACCCCGTTGGTATGCGCCCAAATGGCGGCCTGCGTCCTGTTGGACACGCCGATCTTGCGCATGAGCGTTTTCACGTGGGCCTTGACCGTGGCTTCGGTGATGTCGAGCGCCTGCGCGATGATCTTGTTTGGTGTGCCGTCGGCGAGATGACGGGTGATTTCCATCTCCTGAGGCGAGAGCATGGTCTCCCTGTCCTGGGTGCGCTGAACGGATTGCGTTCGCGTGGCCGGCAAGCGGATGAGCAGGTCGGATACCTCGGAGGGGAACACCTTCTCCCCGGTCAGCAGGAGGCGCAGCGATTCGACCAGAGCATCAGCGCTGATGCGCTTCAGCACATAGCCGTGCGCCCCCGCGGCAAATGCTTCCGCCATCGTTGCAGGCTCGGCGGCATTTCCGAGCACCATAACCCTGAGATCCGGATGATGCGCCCGCGCGATGCTGATGGATGCGGTGCCCTGCGAACCGTCCATGACCAGTAGGCGAGGGGTGCCGCTACGGCCGCCTGCTTGCAGGAGGTCTTCCAGGGATGGTCCTTCGGCGACGATGTCGAAGCCGGCGGCGGCGATATGCGCCTTCAATCCGGCTCGCCGCAGGGGCTGATCGTCGACAAGCCAGACGGCGGCGCGACCGGGGGGGCTGGATGGATTTGTCATGGAGGCCTTAGCGTTCAAGGTTAAGGCTCAGTTAGGAACGAATTCTTTTCATTGCAAGAGCCGACCGCACTTATCCCATGACTTTCCTGTCCTTTCCTCGCGCGCTGGTGGGGACCTCATATGCTCTTTCTTCATTCCTGCTGCCTCATAATTGGGCTTTGCCGGAATGGCTGAGGGGCGCAGATGGCACAACCGCTGCAGATCGACGAACTGGACCAGAACCTGCGTGCGCGCGGGCACATCGATGCGCAGCATGCCTTGAGGCTGCGACAACTGATCTACGCCAAAGACAAGGTTGGGCAGCGGGATGCGGACATCCTGTTCAGGCTGGACCAGGCATGCAGCCAGAAGCACCCTGCCTTTGCGGCGCTTTATGTCGAGGCGTTGACAGACTATTTCGTCTGGCAGACCGAGCCGCGCGGCCATGTAAGTGCGCAGCAGGCGCGCTACCTTATCGACAACGTGATGAAGGATGCGCATATCTCCAGCCGCACCGAATTCGAGCTGCTTCTGAACATCGTGCACTGGGCGCACAGTGTCCCTGACGAGTTGTCGCTGCTGGTGATCGAGGCCGTCCGTCAGCAGGTGCTGCTGTCCACTGATGCCACGCCGGGCCTGAACCGTCCCGCAGCCAGCGTTTCGGCAAGCGACGTCGCCATTCTGCGCAAGGCGCTGCACGCGCCTGCCGGGGAGCGCAGCCTTCTGGTATCGCGCCGCGAGGCCGAGATGCTCTTTGCGCTCAATGATGCGACGCTGACAGCCAAGAATGATCCTTCGTGGCAGGAGTTTTTCTGCCTCTCGCTTGTCAACCACCTGCTCAATCCCCAGAATGATCCCGTGCTGCCTACAATTGAAACGGCCAGTGCGCGTGAGCAGTGGCTTGACCAGCGTGGATCCATCGGATCAATGCTGTTGGGCAGCGCCAAGTCCATCCTGTCGGGGGATGTGCCTTTCATGGATGCATGGCGTGAACTTGACCCCACTGGTGCCGAGCAGGCCCGTGAGGAGGCAGAGGCCCTGCGCGAGGAAACCGACCGCAGGCTGCAGCGTGAGCAGATCGATCCTGCCGAGGCCCAATGGCTGGCCGAGCGGATCCTGCGCGATGGTGCGATCGATGAGAACGAGCGCGCGCTTCTTTCCTATCTGCGCAGGGAAGCTGCCCATATCGATCCGGCGCTGGAGCCGGTCCTGACCCGCGCCGGTCTCTGACATTTTTCTGCGGCCCGCGCACGTTGTCCGCTGGCCTGGTGCCTGCTAAATCCCGCCTGTCATTTCAAGGTGAAGGCTGGACATGAGCGAGTTCGAGTATGATCTGCTGACGATCGGCGCAGGCTCCGGGGGCGTGCGCGCGAGCCGAATGGCGGCTAGCCATGGTGCAAAGGTTGCCGTGGTCGAGGCCTATCGGGTTGGCGGGACTTGCGTGATCCGCGGCTGCGTGCCGAAGAAGATCATGGTCTATGCGAGCCGTTACGCCGAGGATTTCGAGGATGCGGGCGGGTTCGGCTGGCAAGTGGGCTCGCGGGATTTCAGCTGGGAGAAGCTGATTGCCAACAAGGACCGGGAGATTGCGCGGCTTGAAGGGCTCTATCGCAAGAACCTGGCGGGTGCTGGTGTTACGCTGATCGAGGATCGTGCCGTTCTCGCGGGACCCAATCGCGTGCAGCTTGCGACATCCGGGCGAGTGCTTTCGGCACGCCATATCCTTGTTGCGACGGGTGGGCATCCCTTCGTGCCGCCGGAGATCGAGGGGCGTGAACTGGCGATCACCTCGAACGAGGCCTTTCATCTTGCGGCACAGCCTCGGCGTGTGATGGTCGTGGGCGGAGGCTATATCGCCATCGAGTTTGCCGGCATCTTCAACGGACTGGGGAGCAAGACGGTTCTGGTGCATCACGGCGCAGATGTCCTGCGTGGCTTTGATCCCGAGATCAGGGCGCGCATGCGGACGGAAATGCAGAAGCGAGGCATTGATGTGGTCCTCAATGCCGCCGTTGTCTCGATCAGGGCCGAAGCAGGCGGGAAGCGCGTGACGCTCTCGGATGGAGCTGTTCACGTGGTCGACGAGGTCATGTTCGCCACGGGGCGCCGGCCTTGCACTCAGGACCTGGGGCTTGAGACTTGCAGTGTTCAGCTTGACGGGGCTGGTGCGGTGGTCGTCGATGCTTTCGGGCAATCGAGCGTGAAAGGCATTCATGCCGTTGGCGATGTCACCAACCGGGTCAACCTGACACCGGTTGCCATACGCGAGGGGGCGGCCCTTGCCGAAACCCTGTTCAACAACAGTCCAACGACTGTCGACCATGCCGACATTCCGACGGCGGTCTTTGGAACACCGGAAAT
>JBILGJ010000272.1:0-4261 GCA_044351125.1 Micropepsaceae bacterium | reverse complement strand
TCACCTGAGCCCGGGCGCCTTGCCCCGGGGCAAGGGTGACTCGTGCCAGCGTGCGGGCTAGATTGGACCACAACGCCACAACCGGACACGATTCATGAGCTTTTCCGACTATTCCCAACATGACGGACTCGGCCTGGCCGCGCTTGTCGCCAGCAAGCAGGTCTCGCCGCTCGAACTGGTCGAGGCCGCGGTCGCCCGGATCGAAAAGCACAACCCTAAGCTCAACGCGATCGTCTATCGCACCTTCGACCGCGCGCGCTCGGCCGCAACCCTGCCGCAGCGCGGTCCGTTCGGGGGCGTGCCGTTCCTGCTCAAGGACATCATGGGCGCGCAGAAGGGCGTGCCGACGCGGCAGGGCACGACCTTCGTGCCGCCGGTTCCTTCGCCGCACGATTCCACGCTGGTGCGCCGCTTCACGGCCGCCGGGCTGATCTCGCTGGGCAAGACCAATGTGCCGGAGTTCGGCCTTGTGCCGACGACAGAATCGAAAATGTACGGGCCCGCGCGCAATCCGTGGAACCTCGATCATTCGACGGGCGGCTCTTCGGGCGGTTCGGCTGCCGCGGTGGCGGCCGGCATCGTGCCGCTGGCGCACGCCAATGACGGCGGCGGGTCGATCCGCATCCCGGCCTCGGCCAACGGGCTTGTCGGGCTGAAGCCCACGCGCGGTCGCAATCCGATGGGACCCGATCTTGGGGACGCCGCCGGTGGCATCGTCGCCGAGGGTGTGGTCTCGCGCAGCGTGCGTGACACGGCGGCGGCGCTTGACGCGACCGCAGGCTGCGAGATGGGCGACCCCTATTGGGCGCCGCCGCAGCCGCAGTCCTATCTGGCCGAGGTCTCCAAGCCGCCCGGCCGGCTGCGTATTGCGTTTGCCACGAAAGGCATTGTCGGTCTGCCCTTCGATCCTGAATGCGTTGCTGCGGTGCAGGAGACGGCAAAGCTGCTTGAAAGCCTGGGACACACGGTCGAAGAAGCCTCGCCGCCGATCGATGGCGGACAGTTTTCCATGTGCTTTACGCCCGTCTGGGCCTCCAGCGTTGCCATGATGATCGACGGGATCGCGATGCTGACGGGCACGACACCCAAGCCCGAGGACTTCCAGGGGCTGACATGGGGCTTCTACCAGCTGGGCAAGCAGATCACGGCTGCGCAATATCTCATGTGCTGGTACCAGTTGCAGACGATGAGCCGGCAAGTCGCTCTTTTTCACGAGACGCATGACGTGTGGCTGACCACGACACTTGGCATGCCGACGCTGCGAAACGGCGCGCTCGACATGAACGAAACCGATGTCGGCAAGGCCATGGGACCGCTGCTGGGCTACCTGCCGGTGACGCCGTTGCAGAACGTGACGGGTCAGCCGGCGATCTCGCTGCCGCTGTCAACCTCGAAGACGGGCCTGCCCATCGGGCTGCACTTTGCGGGACGCTTCGGTGACGAGGCGACATTGCTGCGGCTGGCGGGCCAACTTGAACAGGCGCGGCCGTGGGCGAACCGGCATCCTGCCATCTGGAACTGAGGAGACAATCGCAATGAGCTTCAAGGATTATGATCGGCATGACGGGCTGGGACTTGCCCAGCTTGTTCGGCGGGGCGACGTGAGTGCTGCGGAGGTTCTTGAGGCTGCGATCGAGCGGGCCGAGCGCCACAACGGAACGCTGAATGCCATCGTGCACAAGGCCTATGACATGGCGCGCGCCGAGGCGAAACGCCGCCTGCCCGAGGGTGCGTTTCATGGTGTCCCCTTTTTGATCAAAGACCTGGGCCTGAAGGTGCAGGGCATGCCGCGCACGGATGGCACGCACTTCAAGGGCGATGAGCCCGACGGCGAGGACGACCTGCTGACGCAGCGTTTCCGGCAGTCGGGCGCCGTGCTGTTCGGCAAGACCAACACGCCCGAGTTCGGCATCACCGGCACGACGGAAAGCCAGCGGCTGAAACCGTCGCGCAACCCCTGGAACCCCGAGCACATCACGGGCGGGTCATCGGGTGGTGCGGCCGCGGCCGTTGCGGCCGGCATCGTGCCGCTGGCCAATGCGTCGGACGGGCTGGGTTCGATCCGCATCCCGGCGGCGTGCTGCGGGCTGGTCGGCATGAAGGTGACGCAGTATCGTGTCCCCATGGGGCCGACGCACGATGCGGACATCGCGCACGGCTATTCGGTGCACCATGTCGTGTCGCGCACGGTCCGGGACTCGGCTGCCATGCTTGACTGCATCGACGGGCCGGAGGCGGATACGCCCTACCCCGCCCCGCCCAAGGCGCGGGCCTTCCTCGAGGAGGTGGGCGCGGCGCCGGGCCGGCTGCGGATCCGTTTCACCGACGAGACGCCAAGCGGAATGCCCGTGCATCCCGAGATCGCCGCGGCCCTGCGCCAGACGGCGCGGCAGCTTGAGGCGCTGGGGCACCATGTCGAGGAGGAGGGCCTGGGCATCAACTATCGCAAGCTCTTCGCGGCCAGCACGGCTGTGCTGGGTGCCAATTTCGCCTATTCCATGCGCCAGCGGGTCAAGGCCATGGGGCGCGAACCACGGCCGGAAGAGCTTGAGGCCCTGACATGGCGCAACTGGAAAGGCGGGGACATGGTTCCAGGCCACGAGGCGCTGCGCGGCTGGCAGACGCTGAAGGCGATGACGCGCGAGATCTTTGCGACCTTCACGCAGTTCGACGTGCTGCTGACGCCGGTGCTGTCCACGCCGGTGCCGAAGGTTGGCTTCATCGACCCCGTGCGGCTTGAGCCGCGTGAGGTCGACAAGAGGCAGGCCATGACGTTCGGCTTCACGCCGCCCTTCAACATGACGGGCCAGCCGTCGCTGTCGCTGCCTTTGGCGCATTCGTCGGACGGACTGCCGATCGGCATGATGTTCACCGGGCGCTGGGGCGACGAGGCGACGCTGTACCGCCTCGCCGGACAGCTTGAACAGGCGCATCCGTGGATCGGACGGAAACCCTCTGTCTGGGGATAGGCGTGCCTGCAAGACGTGGGTGGCCCGCCTCGCGCGGACCATCACGACATCAGGGGCGGACGGTTGTGTCTTCCAGCGCGCTGCGCAGCGCACGGGTGAAGGCCTCGGGCTCGTCCATCCAGATCGAGTGACCGGCGTTGCGGATCGTATCGAGCCGCGCGTCGGGCATGGCCTTGACAAGCCGGGGCCAGTAGGTCGGCCCCAGATCGACATAGTCATGCGTGCCGATGATGACGCGCACGGGTCCCTTGAACGCTTTCAATGCGGGCCAGAAGCCTGCGATGGCGTCGTCGAACTTCGGGTCCTGAAGAACGGCGCCCGCAACATCCTCGTTATAAAAAATCTGACCTCCCGCCATCTGCCGCCAGTTTCTGCCGCCATAGGTGTTCACGGCGGTGAACGTGATGCGCCACCCCATCGTGAATTGCTGGTCGGTCCATTTGTAGATGGTCTTCAGATCAGGATCGGTTTCCGGCGGATGCTGCTTGGCCCAATCCGCGGATATGAGGCCTTCCTCGGCCATCAGCCCAAACGCGCGATAAAGGTAATTGGTTTGCCATTTCTTGCTCCGCTCGGCGATCGCCTCGGCGTCTGCTTTCGCGAAACGCGGCCACACGTCCTTCAGGAAGGCGGGTTTTTCAGTACCGAAGCTGTCCGGAGTCACGGCGCCGACCAGGATCAGTCCTGCGACGCGTTCGGGATGGGCACGCAAATAGCCGTAGGCCAGGTGATTGCCCATCGAGTGGGCCATCAGCGTGACCTTCTCGAGGCCCAGACGCTGGCGCAACTGCTCGAGATCTTCGACCAGGGCCGCGAAACTGATGTTCTCGGGGTCGGCCGGCGATCGCAATGAGCCGCGCTGGTCGTAAAGGACAAACCGGTAGCTGCCGGCGAGCGGGCGAATGGCGGGCGCCATATAGCTGTGCTCTGCTCCCCACCCACCGTGCAGAACGATGACCGTCTGCCCGGGCTTCGCGGCTGTCCCGTACTCCGCAATGTAATGGCGCAGCTTGGTGCCGTCCGCATCGGTGGTACGCATGTACCACTGGTTGACAGGAACGCCCTCTTCCGTCGGCCAGGCCGAGGCCTTGGCATCGGCAGGCTTGGCTGCGGCAAAGGACGTCGTAGTGGCTGCCAGCAGCAAGGCTGCAGCCGTGCTCAATATGATTTTGCAGAATGACATGAATTTCCCCCATACCGGTGGCATTCCTGATCATCATTATGGCGGTTTTGTGGTGTCGCTGGAATGGCTGCGCAGAGATGGGCTGGAGAGTGGTCTTGTCCGGGAGGGG
>JBILGJ010000271.1:0-4267 GCA_044351125.1 Micropepsaceae bacterium | reverse complement strand
GTTGGGCTGGGCGGGAGAGGCTGAGAAGCAGTTTCATCGTGATAGGATTCGAATCAGTTTGTGCAGACATGCGCAAGCGGGCGCCTTTGCGACGCTTTTGTAACGACGGTCATAACCCCCTCCGTGGACGGTACAATTCGCCATGTTATCGCATAAGCAAATCTGGGGCGCGATCGATGCACTGGCGGCAAGGTACGGGCATTCGCCTTCGGGGCTTGCACGGGCGGCCGGGCTCGATCCGACAACCTTCAACAAGAGCAAGCGGCTTGGGCCGCAGGGCCGGCTGCGCTGGCCGTCGACGGAAAGCCTGTCGAAGGTGCTGCACGTGACGGGTGCGAGCCTCGATGATTTCGTGTCGCTGGTTTCCAAGGCCAATGGTGTGCGGGTTTCTACGCGCACCGTACCTTTCATCAGCATGAAGGATGTCCAGAAGAAGCGCGTTTTCGACGAGAACGGGGATCCGATTGCCAAGGCGTGGGACAAGTTTGCGTTTCCCGACATTGGCGACGAGCGGGCGTTTGCGATCGAGATCAGCAACGATGTTGCCGCTCCGGTCTTTCGCAACGGGCATGTCGTCGTGGTGTCGCCGGCGGCTGAATTGCGCAAGGGTGATCCCGTTGTGCTCAAGGCTGACCCTGGCTGCATGGTGATGCGGCTTGCACGCCAGACGGCCAAGAAGCTGGACCTGAAGTCCTTCAATCCGTCGATCGAAGATATCTCGCTGCCGCGGGAGGCGATCGAGTGGATGGCACGGATCGTCTGGGTCCGGCACTGATCCCTGTCAGGGTTCCGACGCCGGATAGCCCTGGAATTTCAGCACCAGGCGACGCAGTTCGTCCGTGTTATCTTTTCTCATGGCATCGAGCAGGATTGCCGCCCGCTCGCGGGTGAAGGTGGTCAGCGCGTCCTGCCGGGAAACGCCGCGCGCCCGCTCCAGGGCCTGGCGTGCCTCGGCCTTCATGCCGTCCTGGTCGAGTGCCAGAAGCGTGAGCGCAAACTGATAATGGAGCAAGGCTTCCTCTGGCAGCTCGCGCAGGGCCGAGCGGTAGAGTTCGAGGCCCACGCTTTCCTCGGCACCGTAGAGAAGGTTGGCCAGGAGCGAACCCGCATGGCTCACGATTTCAAGGTTCCATGCACCCAGTGACGCCTTGGCCCACGGGTTTCCCGGATCGATCGCCAATGCCTTGTCGAGCTGCTCGCGGACCCTTTCGGCAAGGCCCTGGCGGCGGGCTGCAAACACGCCCATGCTGCGGCCCAGGAAACCGAGTGCGACGGCTTCCTGCAAATGGGCTTCCACATTGCGCGGGTCGATCGCGGATGCTCGTTTCGCCAGTGTTTCGGCCTGCCGCAGGCAGTCGGCGCACAGTCCATCGGGGCGGGTGATGGCGTCGGCAATGAGGGCACGGGCAGCGAAGGCGAGGGCTGGTGCGGTTTCGGCTGCAGCAGCGATGCGCGCTGCGTCGGCGTACCTGCCAGCCTCGTAGGCCTGTGTCGCCACGCCCGGGACGGTGTCGTCGCTGGCGCGCGCAAGCGACAGGCTCGAGACCAGGACAAACAGCAGAAGCAGGGGCCTTATCATGGCCGAAGTCTAGGCGATGGCGCGGCGTTCGTCAGGTCAAAAACCTGCCGGCCAATCCCTCGCGGATCAGGCGTGCGGTGTTTTCGACACCGTAGAGAACCGCAAAGGAGCCGAAGCGTGGTCCCTGTTCCTGACCAAAGAGCACTTCATAGAGCGCCTTGAACCAGTCGCGCAGCGGATCGAAGCCGTGCTTCTTGCCCACCTCGTAGACGTGGAATTGGGCGGCCTCGGGATCGGTGACGCTGCCCAGCGTGTCGAAGGCGGCGGCGAGGTCTTCCATGGCGGCGCGCTCGCGCTCGGATGGTGCCCGGTACTTCTTGCGGGGCTTCACGAAGTCCTCGTAGTAGCGGATTGCGTAACCCACGAGGCGATGGAGCGAGGGGTTGTCCGTCGGGTTGGCCTGCGGCGCGTACTGGCGGATGAAGCCCCAGAGGATGTCCGCGGTCGATGCGTTCGATGCCGAGACGAGGTTCAGGAGCAGGGCGAACGAGACCGGCCATTTTTCCTGCGGGGGTTGGCCTGCGTGGATGTGCCATGCGGGGTTCTCGAAGCGGTCGGCGTCGGATTGTCCCTGATACTTGTCGAGCCAGGTGACGTATTCGTCGACTTCCTTCGGGATGATGTCGAAGTAGAGACGCTTGGCGGTTTTTGGCTTCTGGAACATGAAGAGCGCGAGGCTCTCGGGGGCCGAGTAGGTGAGCCACTGCTCGACAGAAATGCCGTTGCCCTTGGACTTGGAGATCTTCTCGCCCTGGTCGTCGAGGAAGAGCTCGTAGACGAAGTTCACCGGTGGCTCGACACCGAGGGCCTTGCAGATCTTCGCATAGACGGGCTGGTTGGGCAGGTGGTCCTTGCCGAACATCTCGAAGTCCACGCCCATGGCGGCCCAGCGCATGCCGAAGTCTGGCTTCCACTGCATCTTGACCTGGCCGCCGGTGACGGACTGGGTGATTTCCTCGCCGTCCTCGTCGTCATAGGTGATGGTGCCGGCGGCGGGATCGATGCGCTTCATCGGCACGTAGAGGACGCGCCCGGTCTTGGGCGAGATGGGAAGAAAGGGGCTGTAGGTGCGCCGGCGTTCTTCGCCCAGGGTGGGCAGCATGATGTCCATGATGCGGTCGTAGACACCGAGCGCCTTGAGCAGCATGGCATCGAACATGCCGGACTTGTAGGCTTCGGTCGCCGACATGAATTCGTATTCGAAGCCGAAGCCGTCGAGGAACGAGCGCAGCCTTGCGTTGTTGTGGTGGGCGAAGCTCTCGTGCGTGCCGAAGGGGTCGGGCACCGAGGTGAGCGGGCGCTGAAGGTGTTCGCGCAGCATGTCCTGGTTGGGGACGTTTTCCGGGATCTTGCGCATCCCGTCCATGTCGTCGGAGAAGGCGATGAGCCGGGTGGGCCTGTCCGAGATTTCCTGAAAGGCGCGGCGGATCCAGCTCGTGCGTGCAACCTCGCCGAATGTTCCAATGTGGGGAAGCCCCGAGGGACCGTAGCCCGTCTCGAAGAGGACATAAGGCTTCGCCTTCCCGGCCTGCTCGTCCTTTTCCACGCGCGCCAGCAGCTTGCGGGCTTCTTCGAACGGCCAGGCCTTCGCGGCCATGGCGAGGTCGCGCCTCGACGACATGTGGGTACCCTCGTGAATTCCGTTTGCAAGCCATAGGTGGCGCTTCCGGCGGCGTCAACGCTGCTGCATAGTGTCGTCCATGGACAATCCGATCCGTGACCCCCTGGACGCCATCCCCGCCCTTGTCGCGACGTTCCGTCGCGCGGTGATCGGCATGGCGGACGGGCGGTTCAGCGAGCCGCCAGCAGAGGCCGCGTTGAGCATTGCAGCCGGTACGCCGCACCTGACGGCACATACGGGCATGACGCTGCAGCGTCTGGGCTGGCAGCGGAACGACCCGCGCGGCGTGCATTACGACGTGCTCGAGCTGTTTGCCTTCGTTCGTCCGGCACAGCCGATCGCGCCGAGCGTGGGTGCGCTTGCGCGGGCGATGAGCATGGAGGTGCCACAGAGCCTGGCCGAGCAGGCCTCGGTGCTGCGCCGGGTCGCGCAGTTACTGCTGGCTGAAGCTGAAACCGTGAAGAACAGGCCCATGGCGGCCCGCATTGCCGCCGCCATGGGGCTGAGCCGCTGGCCGTGGGCCGAGCTCCTGCTTCAGCGCATGGATCCCGAGGGGCGCGCGCGTGCCACACCGCGCATGGATGCGTGGCGTGACCTGCCGGAATGGGAGGATGATCCGCCACAGGGTCAGCCCGGCAGCCTGCCGGTGATGCCGGAGGAGGCCCGCGCGCATCTTTCTGTGATCGTGGGCGAGGGCGCGGAGATCCGGCGTGCGCAGTCGGATTATGCCGCGCTTGCGGCCGAGGCGTTCCGCCCGCGACGGCAGGAGAGCGAACCTTCGGTGGTGCTCGCGGAAGCGGGCACCGGCCTTGGCAAGACGGCGGGATATCTTGCGCCGGCCTCGCTGTGGGCCGAGCGCAATGAAGGTACAGTCTGGATCTCGACCTACACGAAGAACCTGCAGCGGCAGATCGCACAGGAATTGCGCCGCGTCTATCCCGACCCTGCGGTGCTCGCCGAGAAGGTGACGATCCGGAAGGGGCGGGAGAACTATCTGTGCCTGCTGAATTTCGAGGAGCAGACGGGACGCTTGCCGGTCCTGATCGAGCGCGAGACCGTGGCGCTGG
>JBILGJ010000040.1:0-13188 GCA_044351125.1 Micropepsaceae bacterium | reverse complement strand
GCTGGCCGGGCCCTATGCAACGCAGATCCTGGGCGACCATGGCGCTGACATCATAAAGGTCGAACCGCCCGCGGGCGACGAAACGCGCGAATGGGGCCCGCCTTTCCGCAACGACAATGGCGCCCGCGGGCCATCGGCCTATTACCTTAACATCAACCGCAACAAGCGGGGTGTTGCGCTCGACCTCACGAAACCCGAGGCGCGTGAGATCGTGCTGCGCCTGCTGGCGGATGCCGATGTCCTGGTCGAAAACTTCAAGATCGGAACGCTTGAGAAGTGGGGGCTCGGGTCTGACGTCCTCAGCGCGCGGTTCCCGCGGCTTGTCCATGCGCGGGTGACGGGATTTGGCGCGGAGGGCCCTCTCGGCGGCATGCCGGGGTATGATGCGATCGTGCAAACCATGGTGGGGCTGTCCTCATGCAACGGATCGCCGGAGTCGGGCCCTGTGAAACTGGGCGTGCCCATGGTCGACATGACGACAGGGCTCAACCTCGTCATCGGCATCCTCATGGCGCTGCTCGAGAGACAACGCTCGGGCCGGGGGCAGTTTGTCGAGGTGGCGCTCTATGATGCGGGCCTGTCGATCCTGCATCCGCACTCGGGCAACTGGCTCATGGCTGGTCGCAATCCGCGCCTTCTGGGCAACGCGCATCCGAACCTTGCGCCCTATGATCTTTTCCCGACAGCGACGCGGCCCATCTATCTGGGGATCGGAAATGAAGCGCAATTCGCCAAGGCAATGGCGGTGCTCGGGCTTGACGGCTTGGTGAAGGATGCCCGCTTCGGTTCGGTCGCCGACCGCAACGCCAACCGCGAGGCGCTGACGAAGCTCCTGCGTGAGCGGCTGGCGACAGCCGATGGGGTGGCCGTGTCGCTCGAACTCCTGAAGGCGGGCGTGCCCGCCGGTCCGCTCAACACGGTCGAGGAAACGCTGACCGATCCCCAGACGAAAGTGCGCGAGATGGTGATCGAGAAGGACGGCTATCGGGGCATTGCCTCGCCAGTGAAGATGGGTCGGACCAAGGCCTCGACGCGGCATGCGCCTCCCGACTTCGGCGCCGACAACGAGGAGGTGCTGCGTGCCGCGGGCTACAGCACCGCGGACATCGAGCGGTTGGCCGGTCTTGGTGCTGTCGTCTCGAAGCGGCCGGGCTGAACCATGAAGGTCAGTGTCCTCGACCAGTCTCCGATCCGAAGGGGTGGCACGGCTCGCGACGCCGTTCTTGAGACCATCGAGCTTGCCAAGGCAAGCGAACGGTTGGGCTTCCACCGGTTCTGGATGGCCGAGCATCACAACACCACATCCTTTGCAGGCTCGACACCGGAGGTGCTGATGGCGCGCGTGGGTGCGGAGACGTCGCGCATCCGTATCGGGTCTGGCGGCATCATGCTCCCCCATTACAGCCCGCTGAAGGTGGCCGAGAATTTCCGCATGCTCGAGACGCTGTATCCTGGCCGCATCGACCTTTCGATCGGGCGGGCGCCGGGCGCCGACGGGCGAACGAGCGTTGCACTCCAGTCGGGTCCCAAGGCCTATGACATAGGCGTGTTCCCGCAGCAGGCCGAGATGCTGCGCCATTACCTGGAAGAGTCCGCGGGACTTGCGCGGTGGCCCGACGATCATCCGTTCCGGCAGGTGCACGCTTCGCCGCGCGGGCCTGGTCTGCCCGAGATGTGGATGCTGGCTTCGAGCATGAACGGCGCTCTTTATGCGGCGGAACTCGGCATGCCGCTCGCCTTTGCGCAATTCATATCGCCCGACGACAGCGGGCCCGAGGCCGCGGCGGTCTATCGCAACAGCTTCAAGCCACGCCATCCGGGTGAGGAGCCACGCGTTGCGCTCGCCGTCTTCGCCCTTGCCGCCGAGACCGAAGAGGAGGCCGAGCGCCTCTGTGCAACGCGCAACCTCTGGGTCATGCAGCTCCTGCGCAACCAGGCCGGCCCCTTCCCTTCGCCTGAGGAAGCGCTGGCCTATCCCTATACACCGCAGGACCGCATCATGCTGCGGGCGATTGCGGGGCGCGGGGTTACGGGGACGCCGGAGAGGGTCAAGGCGGGGCTTGAGAAGATGGCAGAGGCTTACGGTGCTGAAGAGGTGATCGTACTGACGATCACCTACAGCTTCGAGGCGCGGTTGCGATCCTATGAGTTGCTCGCCGAGGCGTTTTCGCTCTAGGAGGCTGACGGGGCCTGTTTGCGGGCCGTGCGCCGGGCGCGCCATTCGACCAGGGTGCGGATGCGTTTCTGGACGTGTGGTGTCAGCGGAAACGTCCATAGCAGCAGGATCGCGGGCAGATAGAAGGCGATCGGCATCAGAGAGAAGACGGCTGTCAGGGCCGAAACGGCCTCGGGTGTCTTGGTTGCGGCTGCGGCTTCGAACCCCATCGAGCCGACAAGCATCAGCGCGACGCCGGCGCCGATTGCGTCGCCACCCTTGATGGCCAGGCCGAAGAAGGAAATGATCAGGCCGGCACGTGGCTCATTTGTCTTGAGCGAGTCGAGATCCACGACGTCGGCTGCGATCGACTGGCCCAACGTATAGGGTGCCGAAAACGCGGCGCCAATGACTGCAAACAGCAATATGTTCGGCCAATAGCCGCTGTCCTGGAACATGGGCAGGACCGCAAAGACAAAGACGCCCATCAGCATGGCAAGCGATAGTGCCTTGTGCTTGGTGATGACGCGCCCAAGCCAGATCCACATCGGGGCAAAAAGGATTGCAGCTCCGATCAGGACAAGGGGGAAGTGGTTGCCCTGTTCCCTTGTCAGGCCGACGGCGTCGACCATGTAGAATAGGAACAGCACTTCCGCGGCCCGGGAAGCAATGCGCACAAAAAAGGTTGCGAAGAACAGGCGCAGGAACGGCAAGTTGGTCAAGGCCGCCCGCGCTCCCTGCCAAGCTGAAACGTGTGTGGTTGAGGTGTATGGTGGCTCAGGTGTCGACCAGAACATTACTGCCACGCCAATGGGCGTGAGCGCGACAATGATCCAGCCCAGGACAGCCATGGCCTCCCAGTAGCCTCCGGCGTTTCCTTCGGATGCGCCCGTGCCAACAATGACGGGAACGGCGCCCGCAAGTGCAAGGCCGACCAGCGTGAAGATCTCGCGGATACCGGTGATGCGCGAACGCTCGTAATAGTCTCCGGACAGTTCCGCACCCCACGCGCCGTAGGGGATCGTGATCATGGTCCAGCCGAGATAGAACACGGCCACCCAGACCAGCAGATGCATTTCGGTCGCGTCGGCCGGGGGAAGGAAGACATTGTAGATCCCGAGTGCAAACACGGGCGCGCCCAGAAGGACCCAGGTTCGGCGGCGTCCAAGGCTCCAGGTGGTGCGATCGCTTGCCCAACCGATCAGCGGATCGACCAGAAAATCCACGAGCCGGACAATGAGCAGGATCGCGCCCACGGTCTCGATGTTGATCTTTAGATCGTCGGTGTAGAACTTCGAAACGTAGACCGCAATCGGTAACCCGGCGAAGGCCAACGGGATCGCCAACTGGCCAAAGCCCAGGACGGTGAACCAGGACAGGCGGTCAGCTGGTTTGGTTGTCGCGTTTGCTGGCTGCAAAGCCCACACTCCCGGGAGACGGCTCAAGGACGGAATTCGACCCTAGATAGGACGATACGGCACGATGGCTAATGCGGCATTAAGCACACGCAGTGCCATGCCGGAAGCAACCATTTGTTCACTTTCGTCCGTGCTCTCCCTTTTGCCGGGGCATTCAGAGCCTGGTGCCGACGTAAGCGAAGAAAAGGCACACCAGACCCACGCCAAGCGCGATGAGGTCAACCCTGAAATTCATGAAGTTCGCGCTCAAGCCGATAATCGGGATGAGGGAGGCAAAGCTCGCGATGCCCGTCACGATCAGGGCCCATATGCGAACGCGCCGGGACAGCGAGGCCGAGGCCTGGTCGATCGAGGCACGTTCGGAGACGATGAAGGCCGAGGCCAGGCAGAACAGGCCCACCACCACCATCAGGACGTTCATCCTGAGAAACGCGATCTCGAGCTGGACGCTGCCGAGGCCGATGGACCCCAGGATCGCCATGACGCCGGCGATCCAGAGCAGCCAGGACTGAAGCCTTGCGAGCGACTTCGACATCGAGGGTCCCCCTTGTTCACTCTTCCGGTCACCTGCAGCCTGCCCCGACAATACGGCAAGATTGAGGAACGGTCAGTGGTGCAGCCCCCCCGGGCTTCAGGCCGGCAACAAGCCGATGACAGCGGCGGTCATGCAGGTGGACAGCGTGCCCGGGATCAGGGATTTCAGCGACAGCTCGACCACCTCGTTGCGCCGGGAGGGAACGAGCGCGCTGATCGATCCGATCATCATGCCGACCGAGCTCAGGTTCGCAAAACCGCAGAGCGCGTAGACCATCAGCAGCTTCGAGCGGTCGCTCAGCGCATCCTCGGGCAAGGCCGCGAGATTGAGATAGGCAATCATCTCGTTGAGGATGGTCTTGGTGCCCATCAGGCTGCCTGCGAGGGCTGCGTCCGCGGCCGGCACGCCAATGAGCCAGGCCACCGGCGCGAAGGCCCAGCCGACGATGCGCTCGAAGGACAGGGGGGCGCCGGCGAATTCGACGTTGCCGATGATGATGTTTGCCAGCGCCACCAGCGAAATCATCACGAGCAGCATCGCGAGGATGCTGAGGTAAATCTTCATGCCATCCTCGGCGCCCGTGGAGACCGCATCCATCGACGAGCGATAGAGGATCGCCTCCCCCTTGTTGGCGGGCGTCGTCTCGGTGCCGGGGATCATGATCTTGGCCAGGACGATGGACGCGGGCAGCGACAAGAGCGAGGCGACGATGATGTGGCCGACCGCTCCGGGCACGACGGGGCCGAGTACCGTTGCGTAGAGCACGAGTACCGTTCCAGCCACATTGGCGAGGCCACAGGTGAAGAGCGTGAAGAGCTCGCTGCGCGTCAGGCGCTCGAGATACGGCCTGATGAGCAGCGGAGCCTCAATCATGCCCAGGAAGATGTTCGATGCGCAGCCGAGCCCGAGCGCGCCTCCGATCTTCATCGTGCGCTCGAGTGCGAAGGCAAAGCCCCTGACCACCAGCGACAGAATCCCCCAGTGCCAGAGCAGGGCCGAGAGCGCCGACATGACGATGACAATCGGCAGCACAGTGAAGGCCATCGTGACCACCGCGCCCGGATTGCTGACGGCAAACGGCTTGTCGCCACCGCCGACATAGCCGAACACGAAGGACGAGCCCTTCGCGGTGGCAGCCTGGATCGCGTCTACCACGCCGTTCAGTGCCAGAAGCGCGTCGCGCATGAACGGCAAGCCCAGCAGGGCGGTTGCAAGGAGAATCTGCACGCCAACGCCCACGATCACGGTGGTCGTCGGGAAGGCCTTCCTGTTTTCGGACAGAAGCCAGGCAATACCCACAAAGACCGCGAGGCCAATCGCGCTTTGCAACTGTGGCGGAAAATCCATGCGGTCCCCTTCGCCCCTGAGTCGAAACACCTTACGGTAAACCGCACAATTCCGGAATTGCCCGCAACGCCTTTGCAAGCTTGGTGGTTTTCTGTTCCACTGCCTTAGACGTCTGGAAGGGTAACGTCATGCGTTGGCTGCGTTGGTCAGTTGCGTTTGGTTTGTTTGTCGCGGCAGCGGTACTGGTTGCCGGGAACGCCATCTCCCAACCCAAGGAAAGCAAGCAGCCAGACCAGCCCCGGTCGCGAGCCGACTGGCCCACCGAACGCGTCACGGTGGTCGGCAGGCGGGGCAGCATCCGGGACTGGCTTGTGAACCACACATTCCGGGGGACGGAGGGCTTCGCGGACGGTTCAGCGCCCGCCGATGTCGGCACCCGTCGCGAGTTTTACTGGCAGGTCTATTACATGGCTAACGGGAAGCTTGAGGCGCATTTCCAGCGCATCGCTTCGCCAACGCCGCATGCCCCCATGGAAGAACTGGGGTTCGTGGAGTTCGGGACCTGGCGCATTAATGATGACGGCGACCTGTGCCAATCCATCCCCAAGGTCGGGTTTGGCATCGAGATCTGCTACTGGGTGGACAGGCGCGGCGGCCGGATGGCCATGTATTACACCAATTGCGGCTACTTCAACCGCTGCTATATCGGCCGACTGGGCCCCGAGGGTGAAATCGTCCCCGGCCGCGCATTCACGCGCTGAGACGCCGTCCCGCGCGCGCAAGGCGTGCGCATTCTCTTGAAGTGGACGGCCTTCCCGCATAGACTGGCGCCTGAACTGAAACAGATGCCTTGAGTGCGGTTGCCAGACGGCGAGAACGCACCAGGCGAGCAAGTGGATTTGGCCCCGTGACGCAGGTTACGCGTGGGGCGCAGCAGGACGGCGCAGGCACTGCGGTGCCTGATGGTCCGTACGCGGATGATGCAGGCCAGCCAGAGGAAAGGCCGGGGCACATCTACGCTGCGCTCGACCTTGGAACGAATAATTGCCGGCTGCTGATCGCGAAGCCGGACACGACGGGGTTCAAGGTCCTCGACTCTTTTTCGCGCACGGTCAGGCTTGGCGAGGGGCTTACGCAATCCGGAGAACTTTCGGAAGCCGCCATGGCGCGCGCAATCGACGCCATACGCATCTGCGCTTCGAAGATGCGCAAGCGCGGCGTAACGAGCGCTCGCGCCATTGCAACACAGGCCTGCCGCATGGCCCGCAACGGGCCCATGTTCATCAAGCGCGTGGCTGCCGAGACCGGCCTGCACTTCGACATCATCCCGCCAGCAGAAGAAGCGCGACTTGCTGCGCGCGGCGTCACCCCGCTGCTTGACCGCACGGACAAGGGTGCCCTGGTCTTCGATATCGGCGGCGGCTCGACAGAGCTGATCTGGCTGGACCTGCGTGAGCCGGGAAAGCGCCCCCGCATCCTGCGCTGGGGATCAATCCCGATTGGCGTGGTCACGCTTGGCGAAAGGTTCCAGGGCCGCATCGATGGACCGGGATCCTATGACGAGATGCTGGAAGCCGTGACGGCACAGCTCGCCGCCCTGCCCCATGCCATCCCCCCCGGGGGACATCCGTCAGGCAGCTTCCACATGCTCGGAACGTCCGGAACAGTGACCACCATAGCGGGCATCTTCCTCGGACTTGAGCGCTATGAGCGTACCAAGGTCGACGGCACGTGGATCATGCAGCATGACCTGTCACGGGTCATCGATGAACTGAAGGTGCTCTCTCTGGACGAACGGGCTGCGCATCCGTGCGTCGGACACGAGCGTGCCGAACTTGTCATTCCCGGACTTGCCATCTTCGAAGCCATTTTCAGGCGCTGGACGCCCCCGCGCCTGCGTGTCGCCGACCGCGGGCTCAGGGAAGGCATGCTTCTTGCGCTCATGGAAGGCGCGGACGTGCTTGCACCGCCCAAGCGCCGGCGCCGACGACGCGGTGGGCGAAAGCGGCGCGGACGCGCTGGCGCTGGCCAGGGTGAGGCGCAATGACACCTCCAACCAAGCCAGGCGCCTCGCGTGCATTGCGCGAGCGGCTGAAGACCGGAAAGCATCGGACCAAGTCTTCGAGGGCCTGGCTCGAGCGGCAACTCAACGATCCCTACGTGCGCGCAGCCAAGTCCGAGGGTTATCGTTCGCGTGCGGCCTACAAGCTCAAGGAAATGGACGACAAGTTCCGCTTCCTCAAGCATGGCACCAAGGCCGTTGATCTCGGAGCGGCACCCGGCGGCTGGACCCAGATCCTTGTTGAACGCTGCGGCGCCGGGAATGTCGTTGGGGCGGACATCCAGCCCATGGAGCCCATCGAAGGCGCAAGCCTGCTTCAGATCGACTTCATGGACGATACCGCGCCTGACCAGATCCGCGCGCGCCTCAACGGCCCCGTTGACGTTGTGGTTTCCGACATGGCAGCGCCGGCGACGGGACATCGAGAGACGGACCACCTTCGCGTGATGGGACTTTGCGAGACTGCGCTGGCCTTTGCGTGCGAAGTGCTCAAACCTGGGGGAACCTTCCTCTGCAAGGTGCAGCGTGGCGGGACGGAGCGGGCGTTGCTCGAGACCCTTAAACAGCGCTTTGGCCGTGTGCTTCACTTCAAGCCCCCTGCCAGCCGGGCAGATTCCGCTGAAATGTACGTGATTGCGCTGCAGTTTCGCTGAAGCGTCACCCCGCAGCATGGCTGCGGGGCGCGTCCCGGGCTAAAAGGTGCCACCATGATTCAAGCCTTGCGCGCAGCTGGAACGAGGTCCGTCACATGATTGCCGAGATCGGACATTTCTGCCTCATCCTTGCCTTCGTGCTTTCGCTGGTACAGGGCACGGTACCGCATTACGGAGCCTGGAAACGCAGCCTTGCGCTGATGGGCGTGGGACGGACCGCGGCCGTCGCGCAGCTGGTGTTCCTTGTGGCAGCGTTTGGCTGCCTGAGCGTGGCGTTCGCGATTTCCGACTTCTCGGTGTCGCTTGTTGCCAACCATTCGCACTCCGACAAGCCCATGATCTACAAGCTTTCGGGTGTCTGGGGGAACCATGAGGGCTCGATGCTGCTCTGGGTGCTGATCCTCGGGGTCTTTGGCGGCGCCGTCGCGATCTTCGGGCGCAATCTGCCCCCCAGCCTTCTGGCCCGCACCCTTGCCGTTCAGGGACTGATCGGCACGATGTTCATTGCCTTCATCCTGTTCACATCCAATCCCTTTCTTCGGCTCGACCCGGCCCCGGTGAATGGAAGCGGTCTCAATCCGCTGCTGCAGGATCCTGGCCTCGCAACGCATCCACCGTTCCTCTACATGGGTTATGTCGGGTTCTCGATCGCGTTCTCGTTTGCCGTCGCAGCCCTTATCGAAGGCAAGGTCGAGCCTGCCTGGGCGCGCTGGGTCAGGCCATGGACGCTGGCGGCGTGGTGTTTCCTGACCATGGGGATCATGCTTGGCTCTGCGTGGGCCTACTACGAGCTGGGCTGGGGCGGCTGGTGGTTCTGGGATCCGGTTGAAAACGTGTCGCTCATGCCGTGGCTGGCGGGCACGGCGCTGATCCACTCGGCGATCGTGGTGGAGAAGCGTGACGCCCTCAAGCGCTGGACGATCCTGCTGGCCATCCTCACCTTCTCGCTCAGCCTGGTCGGCACATTCCTTGTGCGATCGGGTGTGGTGACAAGCGTGCATTCCTTTGCGGTCGACCCGGAACGGGGCGTGTTCATCCTTGCGATCCTTGTGGCAACCACGGGAGGTGCGCTGACGCTCTATGCTCTGCGCGCCTCAGACCTGAGGATTGCCAATCTCTTTTCACCTGTCAGCCGGGAAGCGAGCCTGGTTCTCAACAATGTCTTCCTGGTTTCGATCACGGGCGGGGTGTTCCTGGGAACATTCATTTCGCTGATTGCCCGCGAGACATTCGACACTGACGTGTCGGCAGGTGCGCCGGTGTTCAACTTCTTCTTCGTCCCCATGATGCTGGGCCTCATGGTGTTCATGGCGCTTGGACCCATTCTTGCCTGGAAGCGCGGCAACCTCAGGGCCGCACTGTTCAGGCTGCGCGCTGCAGCGGTGGCTGCCGCAGGTGCGGGTGCTTCGGCCATCATCATGCAGCAGGAGCCCTGGTCAACACTGGCCCTGGTCATCTCGGTCTGGCTGCTTGTGGGCTCGATGACGACTGTGCTTGAGAAGGCAATACCGTCGGGCCGGTCGGCCGACGGGTTGTGGGCACGCCTGTCGAGCCTGCCTCGCGCCACATGGGGAACCACGGTGGCCCATGCCGGCATTGCAATCACAGCCATCGGCATCGCCGTGTCGTCTTACAACACGGCCGAGACGGTCGCCAAGCTCACGCCCGGACAGAGCCTGCAGATCGCGGGCTATGAGCTGAAGCTCAAGTCCGTCACCGACGAGCAAGGCCCCAACTATTCCTCCAAGGCGGCGCGCTTCGAACTTCGTGAAGGCGGTGTCATGATTGACGAGATGCTGTCGGAGAAGCGGACCTACCCCAACCCCGGCAGCGACACCACGGAGGCCGGCATCAGGCCGGGCGTCATTGGTACGCTTTATGTGTCGCTGGGTCGTGCTTATGAGGATGGCTCATGGGCCGTTCGTGCCTATTACCATCCTCTCATCGTCTGGATATGGGGCGGATGTCTCATCATGGTGCTGGGCGGAACACTTTCGCTGAGTGACCGGCGGCTGCGCGTCGGCGCTCCGATCCGCGCAAGCCGCGCCCAGCCGGCGGCGAGGCCCGCATGAACCGCGCCCTTCTGTTCCTGCCTCTGGCGATCTTCATTGGCCTTGTCGGTTATTTCGCAGTCGGGCTGAATCGCAACCCGTCCGAGCTTCGCTCAGTGCTGATCGACCGCCCGCTGCCCGCGTTCGACCTTCCTGTCCCGGAAAAGCCAGAGGCCCGTTTCAGCACTGCTGTGATGCAGGGCAAGGTCTCGCTCCTCAATATCTTTGCCTCTTGGTGCGTTGCGTGCCGCGTCGAGCATCCGGTGCTCCTGCGCCTGGCAACCGAACGCGCGATACCCATCTATGGGCTAGCCTGGAAGGACAAGCCGGAAGAGCTCAAGCAATGGCTCGCCGAGCTGGGTGACCCCTACACGCTGATCGGGGATGACGCGCAGGGCCGGACGGCAATTGACCTTGGCGTGACTGGTGCGCCCGAGACCTTCGTGATCGATCGCAAGGGCAAGATCCGCTACAAGCATGTCGGGCCCATCGATGACTATGTCTGGGAAAATACGCTCAAGCCCCTCGTGAGCAAGCTCGAGGCCGAACCATGAAACGGATCCTGCGCCCTGTCGCCTGGGTGGTCGCCTGGTTGATGCTTGCCGGTGTGGCTCTCGCCGCCCTGGAGCCAGAGGAAATCCTGAAGGATCCTGCCAGCGAGAAGCGCGCGCGGATCATTACGAAGGAGCTTCGCTGCGTCGTTTGCCAGAACCAGTCGGTCGACGATTCCGATGCCCCGCTTGCCAAGGACATTCGCATGATCGTGCGCGAGCGGATCATGGCTGGCGAGACGGATGCGGAAGTCCGCGCCTATGTGGTGAAGCGGTATGGGCAGTATGTCCTGCTTCGTCCACCGTTCGGTGTCGATACGGCGCTGATATGGGTTGGCCCGTTTGCGTTGCTCGCAATCGGGCTCGGCGTAGCGGCAATATACCTGCGGCGGGTGCGATCCGCCGGCGATGCGCAGACGGGCACGCTCTCGCCCGAAGAAGAGCAACGGGTAGAAGCCCTGCTGAAGGACACCGAGCGATGATCCTCTGGGGTGCGATCGCGATACTCTCCGTGCTCGCGATCATCTATGTCATGAGACCGCTTTTGTCCGCACAGGGCGATGTTGCTGAAGCGGCAACCAGCCTCAGCGTCTATCGCAGCCAGCTGGCCGAGGTCGATGCAGACCTCGCGCGCGGGCTTATCTCGCCTTCAGAGGCCGATGCGGCACGGATCGAGATCAAGCGGCGCATCCTGGGATCCGGCAAGGTGACCGATGCGGCCCATGATGGGCGGCTGCCGCTGCCCGTGACCATCACCGGGGCGGCCTTGTGCCTCGCGCTTGCCATCGGCCTCTACCTGCACCTCGGGCGTCCCTCGATGCCTGGCCAACCCTATACGCTCAAGGCCGAGCAGGATGCGCTTTCGAAGGCTGTTGTATCCGAGTTTGATGCCATGCTCTCGAAGCTCGAGACACATCTGGAGGCAAACCCGGATGACGTCGAGGCCCTGAAGGCGATGGGTTGGGCGCAAATGCGGGCCGGCAAGCCCGAAAAGGCGATCGCGGCACTCAAGAAGGCGGTCGGGCTTGCGCCCAAGGACGCGCAGTTGCTTGCACTTTACGGGGAAACACTGGTCGAGACTGCAGCAGGCAAGGTCAGCGATGAGGCGATGGATACCTTCAACCGCCTGCTCGCGATTGATGCGAAGGATCCCCGTGGTCGCTACTACAAGGGGCTTCGGCTGTCTCAGACAGGTCAGCAGAAGGCAGCCCTCGACTTGTGGATCCTGCTCATCAAGGACAGCCCAAAGGATGCCGAGTGGCTGCCGCAGGTTCGCAAGCAGGCCCAGGACCTTGCGCTCAAGCTGAAGATTGATCCGAAGACAGTTCCCTGAGGGCTACCAGGAACCGACGTCCCTGCCCTCGCCCTCACCGCCATCCTTGCCGTCGGCGCCAAGCGAACTGACATCCACTTCGCCGTGCAGCCCGGGGGTCCGATAAAGATAGGGACGTCCCCAGGGGTCGACGAGGCCGTCAGCACGGGTCAAATAGGGGCCATTCCATGCCTGTGCGCCCTCGGGCCGCTCGACCAGGGCCTTCAATCCCTGCTGCTCGGTCGGATAGCCCGCGTTGTCCATCCTGTACATGTCGAGCGCGGTGACGATGTTCTGGATCTGGATCTCGGCCACCTTCACCTTGGAGGTGGACAGGTAGCCGATCACCCGAGGTGCTGCGATCGCAATGACCAGCGCGAGGATGGCGAGCACAACGAGCAACTCGAGCAGCGAATATCCGGCCTGCGCGAGGCCACCGGCCATGGCATGGGGGCGTTTCAGGGCCATTTGACGTTCACTCCTCCTGCTGGACGACGCGCGAGACTTCCTCGATCGTGGTCTCGCCCTCCAGGACCTTGCGTAACCCATTGCGTCGCAGGGTCTCCATGCCTTGGGCAACCGCGGCGGCCTGGATTGCGGTTGCTCCTGCCTTTTCAAGGACGAGGCGACGCACATCTTCGCCCGGCACGAGGATTTCCGCAATGACCGTGCGTCCCCGGAAACCGGTGCTGCTGCAGGCTGTACATCCTGTGGCGGCAAAGACCGTCGTGTTGTCGGCTGTAGTCAGGCCGGCGGCCGAGAACTCGTCGCGCCACTCCGGGCGCATCGCTACAGGCTGCCTGCATGCGCGGCAAAGAGAACGTACGAGACGCTGGGAAATGATGCCGGAAACGGTCGAGGTCAGCAGATAATCCTCTACGCCCATGTCCATGAGGCGTGTGAGCGCTGCGGCGGCGCTGTTGGTGTGGACGGTTGACAGCACGGTATGGCCCGTCAGGGCGGCCTGCACGGCGATGCGTGCCGTCTCGGCGTCGCGAATCTCGCCCACGAGGATCACGTCCGGGTCGTGTCTCAGCACCGAGCGCAGGACGTGGGCGAATGTCAGGCCGATCTCGGGTTTGACCTGGATCTGGTTCACGCCGGGGATGCGGTACTCGACCGGGTCCTCGACAGACAGGATCTTTCGCTCGGCCGCGTTGAGGC
>JBILGJ010000270.1:0-4286 GCA_044351125.1 Micropepsaceae bacterium | reverse complement strand
ATGCTCAACCCGCTTGTCGCGCAGCTCCTGCACAACATCCTCGGGCGCGCGCGAGACGAAGTTCTCGTTGTTGAGCTTCTGGTCGACGCGCGCGACCTCGTCCTCGGCTTTCTTGAGGTCTTTGGCCAACCGGGCGCGTTCCTTGTCGAAGTCGATGAAGCCCTCGAGCGTGAGGCCTGCAGTACCCTCGCCGACCACGATCTGCGCCGCGCCCTTCGCAAAACTGTCCCCGGAAACAGCGCTCTCCAGCCGGCCCATGCGCAGGATGAGATCATTGTGGCGCACCAGCCACTCCCGCTCGCGCGCACTCGGCGTGTTCAGCACCAAAGGCAGCTTGTCGGACGGCTTGACGTTCATCTCGGCCCGAACCGAGCGCACTTCCGACACCAGCGTCTTCACCCAGTTCATCTCGGCCTCGGCCGCGACGTCGCGTGCGATCGCCGAATAGTCTGGCCAGCTCTCCGCAATCAGCATCCGCGCGCGCGCCGGGCCCTGCTCGCCGGTCACGCGCCAGAGTTCTTCCGTGATGAACGGCGTGAAGGGATGCATGAGCCGCAGCATTTCGTCGAGCACCCAGGCCGCGGTCGCGCGCGTCTCGCCCTTTGCCGCCTCGTCGGATCCTGCAAGCACCGGCTTGATGAACTCGAGATACCAGTCGCAATAGACGTTCCACACGAACTCGTAGAGCGCCCCGGCCGCGTCGTTGAAGCGGAAGGCTTCCAGGGCCGCCGTCACCTCGCCTTTCGTGCGGACAAGCTCGCCCACGATCCAGCGGTTGACCGCAGACGTGAGGCGCGTCGGATCAAACCCGTCCGTGCGCACGCAGCCGTTCATCTCGCAGAAGCGCGCCGCGTTCCAGAGCTTGGTGCCAAAATTGCGATAGACCTCGACGCGACCAGGCCCCATGCGCAAATCCTTGCCGGGTGCTGCCGCAATCGCCAGCGCAAAGCGCAGCGGATCGGCCCCGAACTGCTCGATCAGCGTCAGGGGATCGATGACGTTCCCCTTCGTCTTCGACATCTTCTGCCCCTTCTCGTCGACGACGCGGGCGTGGATGTAGACGGTGTGGAACGGCACTTCGTTCGTGAAATGCAGGCCCATCATCATCATCCGGGCGACCCAGAAGAAGATGATGTCGAACATCGTGACCAGCACGTCGGTCTTGTAGTGGCGCTTCATCTCGGGCGTGGCATCGGGCCAGCCCAGGGTCGAGAACGGCCAGAGCGCCGAGGAAAACCAGGTGTCGAGCACGTCCGGATCGCGCGTGAGCGTCACATCGCGCCCGTGCTTCGCCTTGGCCTGCGCCAGGGCGTCGGCCTCGGTCTCGGCCACGAACACATGGCCATCGGCGTCATACCACGCCGGTATCTGGTGGCCCCACCACAGCTGGCGCGACACGCACCAGGGGCGGATGTCCTCCAGCCAGCGGAAATACTCGTCCTCGAAGCGCTGCGGAATGAACTTCGTCCGCCCGTCCCGCACCGCGCCCATGGCCTTCTCGGCCAGCGGCTTCACGTTCAGGTACCATTGCTCGGTGAGCATCGGCTCGAGTTCGATCGTCTTCGACTTCTCGTCATGCGGCACAGCGTGCGTGACCGGTTCGACCTTCTCGAGCAGGCCAAGCGCCTCCATGTCGGCGACGATCTTCTTGCGCGCGACAAACCGGTCGAGCCCCCGATAGGCCTCCGGCACATCGGGCCCCAGCTTCGCCCCGGGCGTGAACATGTTGACGACCGCCAGATTGTGGCGGCGTCCCACTTCATAGTCGTTGAAGTCATGGCCCGGCGTGATCTTCACCGCACCCGAACCCTTTTCGGGATTGGCGTATTCATCGGCGATGATCGGAACAAGTCGTCCCGTCAGCGGCAGGCGCACCATACGGCCGACAAGCGCCTTGTAGCGTTCGTCATCCGGATGAACTGCAACGGCCTGGTCGGCCAGCATCGTCTCGGGCCGCGTGGTAGCCACCACGATGAACTGCTCTGCATCGTCGGCCAGCGGATATTTCAGGTGCCAGAGATTGCCCTTGATCTCGATGTTCTCGACCTCGAGATCCGACACAGCCGTCTGCAGGCTGGGATCCCAGTTCACAAGGCGCGTATCCTTGTACATCAGGCCCTGTCGATGGAGCTCGACGAAAACCTTGATGACCGCGCGGCTGAGCCCCTCGTCCATCGTGAAGCGCTCGCGCGACCAGTCGCAGCTCGAACCCAGCCGGCGCTGCTGGCGCGTGATCGTGCCGCCCGACTCTGCCTTCCATTCCCAGACGCGCTCGATGAAGGCCTCGCGGCCCAACGCCTGGCGCGAGGTCTGCGCCTCGCGCAACTGCCGCTCGACGACAAGCTGCGTGGCGATACCCGCATGGTCAGTACCCGGCTGCCAGAGCACGTCCTTGCCCCGCATGCGCTCGAACCGCGCCAGGATGTCCTGCAGCGTGTTGTTCAGTGCGTGGCCAACATGCAGCGAACCCGTGACGTTGGGAGGCGGGATGACCATGGTGAAGGGCGTCGCGTCGGGGCGATTTCCCGCGCGGAACGCGCCGCTTTTTTCCCATGCCTCATAGAGGCGTTCTTCCACGTCCTTGGGATTGAAGGTCTTCTCGAGCATGTTCGTAAGTCTGTTCCGCGAAAGGGCAACACCAAAACCGCACAAGCCATAAGGGGCTTGCGCGGTGTTTGTCGAGCGGGGCTGAAGAGGGTGCGGCTACCGGCGGCGGCCGCCGCTCCGGGCAGCGCGCTCGATTTCCTGCTGTACGACCCGCTCCACGATCTCGGGCAGGTGCTCGTCAAGCCACTGCGCCAGCAGCGGCTTCATGATCTGGGTCACGATGTCCTCGAGCGAGGCACCGCTGACACTGACATCCCGCTCGCGGCTCAGCATGCCAAAGGCATTGTTGATGGCAGACGATGCCTGCGACGAGAGAATGCCGTCATCTTTTTCGACCATGTCTAGATCCGATTGGTTACGCATGTAGCGAGGCTCTGCAGCAGGGGCCCGGCGGGAAACGCGGGGTTCGGGAATGGGTTCAGGCTCCACGCGCGGCGCCGGGCGCCGCCGCGGGGGCTCAGGAATGGGATCGGGCTCGCGCTCGCGTCCGACCGTGCCGTCATCCATGACGATATTGGTCAGCTCCAGAACCTCCGGCTCACGCTCGACCGGCGCTGCTGCTGGTGCTGGCGCAGGCGCCTGCATGGCAACGGGCTGTGGCACGGCCGCTGGCGCAGCAACGGGCGCGGGTGCGGGCACAGCCGCGACGGGCACGGCGGGCTTGGCCGCCTCCGCATCTTCCGAAATGATCCGCCGGATGGAAGCAAGGATTTCTTCCATCGTTGGTTCTTGTTGCGCCGAGGGCGTCGACATCGCTCTTGAGACCTCTATCCGTGCACGCTTGTGACCCCGCGGGCAAAATTATGCCAAGCCGCGGCCAAATGAAAGCGCCGAGCGAAATCCACAGGCAGTCTACCCGTTTAGGGTGAACAGACCTGAAAAGCCGGAATTTGGCAAAAGCCTAGTAGGTCGCCGCACCCAGCGGACGCCAGGTCTGCATCTCGTAGTTGGCTTTCGGGTCATAGACCTCGACCGGCAACTCCAGATCCGTAGCGGTCAGCTTGCCGACGGTCGACAGCAGCGTGAAGCCCGCCACCACCTCGTCGCGCTCGCTGCGGACCAGCGCCACGCGGGCATTCAGCAGTTCCTGCTGCTGGTTCAGGACGTCAAGCGTCGTGCGCGAACCGACCTCAAGCTCCTGCTGCACGCCCTCGAAGGCGATCTCGGAGGCCTTGACCTGCTGCCGGTTGGCCTCGGACGAGGCCCGCGACGCACGATAGGCTTCCCACGCATTCGAGACGCGCTCGTCCGTCGAGCGACGGGCGAACTCGGTGTCCATGCGCGCCTTGTTGAAGAATTCCTTCGCCTGGCGGATTTCCGACCACTCGGCGCCACCCTGGTAGAGCGGCCATGAAGCCGACGCGGTCACCCGCGTCTCGTCGCCGATCGTCTCGGGGCCGAACTCCTGGCCGCTGCGGCCATAGCTCGCGGCCACGCGCACCGTCGGCAGCAACCGGCCGACCGCAAAATCGATCGCATAGTCGGCAGCATCCTCGGCTTCGCGCGCGGCGACCAGCTGGGGATTACCCTTGCCCGCCGTCTCGCGTGCAACGGTCTCGCTCTCGGGCAGCACCGGAACCTCGGGCTTGGCCTCGAGCGTGCCCGGCGCCTCGCCGACCGTACGCTCATAAAAGGTGCGGCTGGCAATCAGGTTGGCTTCCGCAGCCGTCAGCTGGAAC
>JBILGJ010000037.1:0-13514 GCA_044351125.1 Micropepsaceae bacterium | reverse complement strand
CCCGTGCGGTCGGCCGCAGCACAGGTTCGCTGGATCGGCGCCTTGCCGAATTCCTTGGTCATGCCGCCAAAGGCGCGCTGGTAGATCTTCCCATCTTCGGTGCGCGAGAACGGCACGCCGAAATGCTCGAGCTCGTAAACCGCCTCGGGCGCATTCCGGCAGAGATACTCGATCGCGTCCTGGTCACCCAGCCAGTCAGACCCTTTCACGGTGTCGTACATGTGCCAGCGCCAGTCGTCGGCCTCCATGTTGCCCAGCGCGGCGGAAATGCCGCCCTGTGCCGCCACGGTGTGGCTGCGGGTCGGGAAGACCTTGCTGACATTGGCAACCCTGAGGCCGCTCTTTGCAGCCTCAAGCGTGGCCCTGAGGCCGGACCCACCGGCGCCAACGACGACGACGTCGAATGTATGGTCGGTGATGGTGTAAGCGGACATGGAATGGCCCTCGGGTGTTAGACGATGATGCGCAGGACAGAAACGAGGCAGGTCATCGCAATTGCAAGCACGGCAAAGTGGACAACCACGAGAAGCGCGACTTTCGTGCCCTCGTTGTGGATGTAGTCCTCGATCACGACCTTCACGCCAAGCAGCATGTGGAAGAGACCGACGATAACGAACATCGCGATGCCGATGGCGTTCAGCGGTTGCGCCAGGAAGATGAGGACATCGGCATGCGGCGCGCCCACGTGGCCGACAATGGCCCATACGAACCAGAGCGTCAGCGGCAGCAGCACGAGTGCCGACAGGCGCTGGTGCCAGAAATGCATCGTTCCGGACTTTGCCGAGCCATGGCCGCGCACGCGACCCAGGGGTGTGCGGATCGTCATTGCCAGCCCCCCATCGACTGATACGCAGCAAACCAGATGACCAGTGTCGTCACCAGCGTTGCGCCATAGACAATGAGCCCCGAGCGATTGGCGGACTTCAGGTCAAATCCGACGCCGGCATCCCAGAACAGGTGACGCACGCCGTTGAACGCATGATAGACGAGCGCCAGTGTGAACCCGAAAAGCACGAGCTGTCCGAACCAGTGGCCGGCGACGCTTTCAAACACGGCATACGATTCCGGCCCGTCAGATGCAGCATACAGCCACCACGCAAGAAGCAGAGTTCCTCCAGCAAGGCCGACACCGGTGATGCGGTGCAGGATCGAGGTCCCCATCGTGATGGGCCAGCGATAGATCTGGAGATGCGGAGCGAGCGGCCTTGCAGCTGCGCGCCCCTTTGCAGGAGCCTCAGGCATGATGGGCGATCCTCAATGGGGTGCTGGAAAGTAAAATCAGGAACATTCGACTACTAATTTTCACAAGCGGCCTGTATGAGCAAGCAGGACTTGCCCTGACGCAGGTTGCCAGCGGGGACACTTCGATGTTTGAGGCCGTGATATTCGACTTTGGTGGTGTGATCACCGAGAGCCCGTTCGAAGCATTTAACCGGATGGAAACACGCCTTGGAATTTCACCGGACACGGTCAGGCGAATCAACGCGACAAATCCGGACACCAACGCATGGGCCATGTTCGAGCGGTCGGAAATCGACGCCATCGAGTTTGATCGCCGTTTTTCCGCAGAAGCCGCAGCGTTCGGCGTGAACCTGTCGGGGCGCGACGTGCTGTCATGTCTGCAGGGCGCTGTTCGTCCACGCATGCTCGAAGCTCTCAGGCGCATCTCGGCCCGGTACAAGACCGGGTGCATAACGAATAACGTGCGCACCGACGGCCCGGACCATGCGACACGCGATGCAAGGGTTACCGAGGCGTTCGCCCTTTTTGGCCACGTCATCGAATCTTCGAAGATCGGCATTCGCAAGCCCGACCCGAGGATCTACGCCCTCATGCTCGAGCACCTCGAGGTCGCCCCCCCGAAGGCGATCTATCTGGACGACCTCGGCATTAACCTGAAACCCGCCAAGGCCATGGGCATGACCACTATAAAGGTGGTCACCGGCGACGACGCCATTTCAGCGCTCGAGACCCTGCTGGGCACGCCCCTGGCCTAGACCGAGCCCAGGGTTAACGGCCGGACGCCCTGCGGGTCACGACCTGGCGAAAATGGCACGCTCATCTTCGAACGCCTTGATCTCGAGCGCATTGCCCGAGGGGTCGAGAAAAAACATCGTAAATTGCTCGCCAGCCTGCCCCTTGAAGCGCACCTGCGGCTCAATAATAAATCTTATTTTTTTTGCCCGCAGAGAATCCGAAATTTCCTTGAATTTTGAAGGGCTTACGATCAGTCCGAAATGCCGCACCGGCACTTGCTCGCCATCAACCTCATTTGCCCCTTCACACGCCCCCGCCGAAGCGCTCAAATGGGCAACGATCTGGTGGCCGAAGAAGTCGAAATCGACCCACTCGGACGACGATCGCCCTTCCGGACAACCAAGCACGTCGCCGTAGAACCTGCGCGCAGCTTCGAGGTCATGGACGGGAAAGGCGAGATGAAAACGGGGCCGCTCGTTCATGTCGTCTCCGGGTGCAGGAATGATGGCGGTGTCGAGTGGACTTCAAACGTCGAGGGTAGGCAAGAGGTGGCAAAGGCGCAGCAGAGGACGTTGAGGATCGCAGGCCAGTCCGTGCCGGTAAAGGTACGCCTGAACCCGCGCGCGCGCCGCCTCATCGTCAAGGTCCACCCCTCGACAGGCGAAGTCGCCGTCGTCGCCCCCTCCAGCCGCTCCCTGCCCAAGGCCCTCGATTTCGCACGCCAGGAGGGCGAATGGATCGCCGACCGCCTGTCGAGGGTCCCCGAACGCATCAACCTGCGCGCCGGCCAGACCATTCCCTATCGCGGGACACCGCACATCATCCGTTCCACCCCCGACGAACGCGGCGCGGTCTGGATCGACCTTGAAGCCGAGAAGCCCCTGATCCGCGTGTCGGGCTTCTGGGAGCACATCCCTCGCCGCGTCGAGGACTGGCTGAAGAAGCAGGCCCGCGCCCAGATCACGCGCCGTATCGCAGCCCTCGCAGAGCAGCTCGGCGTCAGCCCCTCGCGCATCACCGTGCGCGATGCCGCAAGCCGGTGGGGATCCTGCTCGTCGCGCGGCGCCATCTCCGTCTCATGGCGACTGATCATGGCGCCGGGTTTCGTGCTGAACTATGTCTGCGCGCACGAAGTGGCCCATCTGCGCGAGATGAACCACGGTCGCCGCTTCTGGCGCCTCGTCGACGAGCTGGTCGGCAATGAAGAGGCCGGGTCAGCACAAGCCTGGCTGCGCGACAACGGCGCCGAATTGCATCGCTACACCGCGTCCCAGGACTGAGCCTCAGTTCTGGCTTGCCGCGGCGTCGCCATCCTCGAGGATCCGTCCAAGCAGTTCGTCGAACGCCGAGGTGGACGCAACACCCGACGGCACATCGGCCTCGACCTGGTCGAGCCCGGGCAGCGGCATGATGGGCTGGTTCGCCGATGCACGCAGCATGAACGCCTTCCATGCCTGTGCCGGCAGCGTTCCCCCCGTGATCCTTGCGCCTTTGCCCGGACCGCGATCGCTTCCAATCCACACGCCTGCAACGAGCTGGCGCGTATAACCGATGAACCAGGCATCCTTGTGGTCTTGCGTGGTGCCCGTCTTGCCAGCCGCCGGACGCGGACCCAGTTCGGCCCGTCGTCCTGTTCCCGCGCGCACCGCATGCACGAGCATCCGGTTCATCTGCCCCACATGCAGCGGATCGACGACACGCCCCATGCCCGAGCCGGATCGCGCATAGAGAACGTCCCCGTCCTGCGTACGTATCCGCCTGACGCCATACATGATCGCCCCATCGCCTCCGCTGGCGAACGGGGCATAGGCCGTGACCAGTTCGGCCAGCGTCACCTCCGACGTACCAAGGGCAAGCGACGGAACGCTCGCAAGGTCAGACACAATGCCCAGGCGTTGCGCAACCGCGGCCACAGTCTCAGGAGATTCCTGCAGGCAGAGCTGCGCGGCAACCGAGTTCACCGACTTGGCAAGAGCATCTGAAAGCGTCATTTCGCCTTCATGCCCCGGGGTGAAGTTCTCAGGCTTCCAGTCCTTGTACTTGACGGGCTGGTCGATGACGATCGTGTCAGGTGTGGCGCCGGCTTCAAGCGCAGCAAGATAAACAAAGGGCTTGAAGGCCGATCCCGGCTGGCGGCGGGCAAGTGTCGCCCGATTGAAAAGGCCCTGCCCGTTCTCGCGCCCGCCGATCATGGCGCGCAGTGCACCATCTGGCGTCATGGCAACCATCGCAACCTGCAGGGCTTCGTGCTGCGAACCGGACAGCACGCCCATCACAGCCTCTTCAGCCTGCCGCTGCATCGCAAGATCCAGCGTGGTTTCAACGATGATGTTCCTGTCATTGCTGCCAATGAGATCCTGCAGCTGCGACTGCACCCAGTCGATGAAATAGACGCTGCCTTTGCCAAACAGGCTTGGCGCAAATTTGGGACGCGTACGCAGGGCCTCGCTGTACTGGGCATCGGTGATCGCACCCGTCTCGAGCATGGCCTGCAGCACGACCCGCGACCGCGACAGCGCAAGGTCGTTGCCATTGGCCGGCGAATAGCGGGACGGTGCCTTCAGCAACCCGGCAAGGATCGCCGCCTCGACAAGGCTGAGCTGGCTCGCGGGCTTGTTGAAATAGCGCCGCGCTGCCTCGTCGATGCCCTCGGCACCAGCGCCGAAATAGACCTTGTTCAGGTAGAGCGAGAGGATCTCGTCCTTCGAGAACGAAGCCTCGAGGTAGATCGCAAGCACCGCCTCCTGCACTTTGCGGAACATCGTGCGGTCGGGACGCAGGAACAGGTTCTTCGCAAGTTGCTGCGTGATGGTCGAACCACCCTGCACCACGCGGCCTTCCTGCATGTTGACCCAGAACGCACGCCCAAGACCCCGGGGGTCGATGCCGAAATGCGACCTGAAGCGCCTGTCTTCACCTGCGATGACGGCCTGCACGACATGGTCCGGCAGGTCCTCGACGGACACAAAGGCCTGTGACAGCCGCCCGCGCCGCGCAATCACCTTCCCATGCACATCGAGGAAGGTGACCGTCTGGCTGTTCTTGCCGCCGATAAGTCCCTCCGTGGATGGAAGATCCTTGGCAATGAAAGCAAGCAGTCCCGCGAGGCCAACCGCCCCCCAGATCAGGACAAGGGTGAGCGTATAGGCAACACGCCCGAGGACGCCGCCCGGCAACGGCTCAGCCGCAGCCTCGCCACCCTTCCGGCCCTTGCGTGCACCACCGCGCGGGTCGGACGGCCCCTTGCCGCTTTTCTTGTGCGATTTTCCCATGGCTGTTGGCAGGCCCGCTGTTGAACTCCGTTTTAGGCGCGCACCATTAACGGCACTTGAATGCCGGCCTCCAGCCGCCCGCACGGAACCAGTTCAATGCTGTGGAAAATGCTGCTAGAAACATCCCCCGGGGCGCCGCGTCGAATGCGGGGCCCCTTTGGGCCGGAACCGAGGAAACAGGACAAAGGCAATGCGGGCATTATTGGCGCTTGCGCTGGTTGCGCTTGTGTGGACGGCAAACGAGGCACACGCGGAAACCAAGAAGCCGTTCGGCGGCATCTTCTCAGGCGATCCCATGGTGGAGGCCGTGCGCAAGGGATCGCTCGAGGAAACCAAGGCCGCCTTCATCGATGGCGCCTCGGCAAACATGAAGTCCGCGGACGGCACGCCATTGATCATTCTGGCTGTCCAGGCAGACAACCTCGAGCTCGTTCGGTTCCTCGTCGAGAACGGAGCCCGCACCGATGACAGGGGACGTGACGAGGCCACGGCCCTGACCATCGCATCCGAGAACGGCAACGCCGACATCGTGACGTTCCTGCTCGACAAGGGGGCCAACATAGACGCCCCAGGCTCGCTGCGCGAAGCCGCCATCATCAAGGCGACCCGCGCCCGCCAGAGCGCGGTGATCAAGATCCTGATCGCCCGGGGTGCAGACCTCGAGGAGACCGACACTGCCGGCGCCACAGCCCTCGAGATCGCAGAACGCGCAGGCTGGCAGGACACGGCCGACCTTCTCAGGAAGCAAGGCAGGAAATAAACGCCCCTATGGAAACGGCATCGCGCGCAGCCGACGCGCCCCGCGAGTCTGCCCTCGCCCAGCAGCTCAAGCTTGCATTCAGCAACACGGCAAGTTCCGGTATCCGGCTTCGCACGCTGGTCTTCATTCGCTCGCTTGGGATCGTGGGCCAGATCGTGGCCGTGCTGATCGTGTTCTTCGGCCTGAAATACCAGATGCCGATCGGTCAGTGTCTGGCGGTCATCGCCGTGGCGATCACCTTCAACACGGCCTTGCTGGCTCTTTACCCAAGCGTGCACATCCTCAGCGAGCGCGACGCCGCGGCGCATCTGGCGTTCGACATATGCCAGTTGAGCGCCATGCTCGCCCTGACCGGCGGGATCGAAAACCCCTTCGCCATCCTTTATCTCGCACCTGTGGTGATCGCCGCCAGCAACCTGCAGCTTGGCGCGACGCTTTCACTGGCCATGCTTGCCTTTGGCAGCATTTCCTTCATCTCGATATTCCACTGGCCACTGCCCTGGGACCCGGAGGCTCCATTGCTGCTGCCAGCCCTCTATGTGGCCGGCAACTGGATCTCGCTCAGCCTGGGCATCGGCTTCAGTGTCATCTATGCGTGGCGCACGGCCGATGAAGCCCGCCGCATGCAGGCGGCCCTCGCCGTGACACAGTCGGCATTGTCGCGTGAGCAACGCCTGTCTGACCTCGGAGCCCTCGCAGCCGCCGCCGCCCACGAACTCGGCACCCCTTTGGGAACAATCGCCGTCGTCGCCAGGGAACTAGAGCGTGAGATGGGTCCCACAGCCAAATGGGTCGACGATGTCCGGCTGTTGCGCAGCCAGGCCGAACGCTGTCGGGAGATATTGTCCCAGCTCTCTCAGCAGGACACGGACGAGGACAACATTGCAAAGCGCCTGCCCCTCGTGGCCCTCCTTGACGAAATTGCAGAACCACACAGGGGCTTTGGGATCGACATCGACGTCACCACGTCGACGCCCGGCGCATTGTCGGTGCTGCGCACGCCCGAGGTGATCCATGGTCTTGGCAATCTTGTCGAGAACGCGGTTGATTTCGCAGCCACCCGGGTATCGATCGAGACACGCTGGGATGATCAGACCGTCAATATCGAGATCACCGACGACGGTTCGGGCTTTGACCCCGAGATTCTCGCAAGACTGGGCGAACCCTATGTCACCTCGCGGGCAGGAACGGAAACAACGCGCCCGTCCAACCTCAATGACACAGCGCACGCCGAAGGACACGCTGGCCTCGGTCTTGGCTTTTTCATCGCCAAGACACTGCTGGAACGCATCGGCGCCCGGATGACATTTGGTAACCAACCGGGCTCCGGTGCGCGTATTCAATTAATTATTCCACGGGAAAGCCTCGAGACCCGAGGCAGGATTCGGGCATAATTGCCCTACTCGACGCTGGCATATCGGCTGCGTCAGATTTATATTCCGCGCATGAGACACATTGATCAGGAGGGATCTGCCATTGGCACTTTCCGCTGAGGGCCTGCCCGACAAGTCACTCTTGCTCGTCGATGACGATGCACCCTTCCGTCAGCGCCTTGCCCGGGCAATGGAGGCGCGTGGCTTTGTCGTCACGGCTGCTGAAACCGCCGAGGAAGCGATCGCGATCGCACGCCGCTCCCCGCCCGCCTTCGCAGTGGTCGACCTGCGGCTCGGCCAGAACGGAAACGGTCTGGACGTGGTCGAAGTTCTGCACCAGACAAGACCCGACGGGCGGGTGGTCATGCTGACAGGCTACGGCAACATCGCGACCGCCGTCGCAGCGGTGAAGCACGGTGCAGTCGACTACCTGTCCAAGCCTGCCGACGCAGACGATGTCGCCGCGGCCCTGCTTGCGCACCCGCGAGCCAAGCCTGCCCCGCCGGAAAATCCGATGTCGGCCGACCGCGTCCGCTGGGAGCACATCCAGCGCGTCTACGAACTTTGCGGCCAGAACGTATCCGAGACAGCGCGCAGGCTGGCAATGCACCGCCGCACGCTCCAGCGCATCCTCGCCAAGCGCTCGCCGAAATAGGCCTTTCAGGGCTCGAATGGCTCAGGCCTCTTGTGGCGTGAGCCCCTGCCGGGCGAACCGTTCGGCAGCACAGCGCGCAAACCGGATCAAGGTGGCCTTGCGGCGCGCGGCCGGGATCTTCAGCACCTGTGATGGTCTCAGGATCGCTCCACCGAACCGGTCCGCAATGATCAGACCATGCTCTGCCGGCAAGTGGCTCTCGGGAAATCCGTCGGGAACAGCAAAGAAATACTGGTCGCAATAATCCAGGTATTCCGGCCACTTCCGGTCACCCCTGAGGTCCTCGACACTTACCTTGATCTCGATGCCGACAAGGGCGCCGTCGGGGCCAACGGCGGCCACATCCAGACGTCGCCCGCTCGTCAGCACGAACTCGCACAACGGCGCATAGCCAAGGTCAAGCATCAGTCGGCTGACGCCACGGGCAACATCAGCACTTGATCCATACGAGCGATAGGTTCCAGCCATGCAGTCATCATAGCGCGGCCATGCCGGCAATGAAAAAGGGCGGCCTGCCGTGGCAGACCGCCCCTCGATAAAGACCTTGCAGCCGGACTATTCGGCGGCAAGCAGCGGCGAGCGCGACGGCTTGCCGGCAAAGTTGACGGTCTGCAGGAAACGGATGCCTTCCTCGGCAATGTCGTCACCCACCATGCGGTCACCCTCGGCCTTCAGCTCATCCATGTTCACATACATGGCATAGAAGGGCTTGGTGCGGTCGGTGATGATGCCCGCCTTGAGCAGCGTCTTGATGAGAACGCGGAAGATGTCCGTCGACTCCTTCATGCGTTCCTTGCGCTCGGCATCCGTGATGGCTTCCATCAGCGCCTGCTGCGCATCCTTCCAGTCGATGCCGATCATCGCATAGACCGACTTCATCTGCTCCGGATTGATGAGGTTGAACAGCAGCGTCTGGAAGCAGCTCGCAGCCCAGTCCTCGACGATGTTCTGCTCTTCCGTGGTCAGCTTCGGAATGGTGCGGTCAGCCCAGATCTTGCCGAACTTGTGGTGGAACGCCTCGTCGGTCATGACAAGCTGCGTCAGCCGGACAAGAAGCGGATCGCGCGACCGCGTGTAGAGCGTTGCGAACGCACCCATCGCCAGGCCTTCGACCAGCATCTGCATGCCGACGATCTTCTTGTAGACCTCAGGCGCAAGGACGAGTTCCGTCAACAGGCTGCCCAGCGTCGGGCCCACCGGAAGCGGCTTGCCCCAGCGCGCCTGCACGTAGCGGGCAAAACCGGTCACGTGGCGGGCTTCCTCGCGCGCCTGGTTGGCAGCGTATTCCTGCGCGCCTGGATCCTTGAGGATGTGGCACAGCGAGGCCGAAAGCGACAGGGCGCCCTGCTCGCCATGAAGGATCGACGAGAGGATCCAGCGCGCAGACTCGTTGGCAAACTTTACGCGGTCGCGTCCCGAGATCTTCTCGCCAAGCTTCGTCTGGAAGATCGGGAAGAACTCGTCCGGCAGGATCGCCTCGTTTTCCAGGTCGAACGGCTCGCTGAAGTCGATGTACTTCTTGTCGAGCGGATCCCAGAAGTGATCGTGGGTTGCCGAGATGATCTTGTCGAAGGCCGTGGACCTGTCGTTGTAGCGGTCAGCGTTCATCATCGCCGGAAAATCAGTCGGATCCAGCGCATCGTAGGCATTGTCCTTGGTGATCTGGGTAATCGTCATCGTTTTCCGGTCCTGCTTTTTTGAGAGAACGCCACTATCGAACCAATTCGTGACGCCGGCGTCAACTTAAAAATGACGCGGGCGTCAACTTTAGACTGCCACATGCAAGTTAGAACCGTCTTAATCTGCATCGTGTTATGCTTAACACAACCCATGATTGAATTTCGGAGCGAAACTGAGGCAACGGCCCCACACACCGGCCCGGATTGGCAAAAATCCAAGCAAATAGTTCGCCCAGCCTGACCGCTGTGTTAGACTATTTCAAAATGGTGCGGCGCGTCCGTTTATGCGGAGTGCCCGCCACCGGGGCGGTAATCGGTGGGGATGACCAACCGTTCCGGAAATGGGTCGGGAGGGGAATGCGACAGACTTCAACCAGCGGGTCGACACGGGCCTGCGGGCAAAGTCCGAGCCAGCGATCCCCCTTCCGAACCGAGCAAATGATGGGGACTGCAACGGAGCTCTGGCTGTTTCGCCGGCGACGAGTGGGGAGTGAGCGAGTTCGATGATTACCTTTCTTGAAACGATTTTCTTTCGTGGCCGCGTGCTCTTTCTTGCCTCGCTGGCGTTGTTGACCATTGTCCTCGGCCTCGAAGCCACGAAGCTGCGCATGGACGCGGGCTTCTACAAGGGCATGCCGACCAACCACCCCTACATCGAGACATTCCTCGAGTACCAGGACCGTCTGTTTGGCGCCAATCGCGTCATCATCGTCCTTCGCAACACCAAGGGTGAGATCTGGAACAAGGAGTTCCTGAAGACCCTCAACGACATCACGCAGGACATTTTCTACCTTCCCGGCGTCGACCGCAGGACCGTCACCAGCCTCTGGACACCGAACACCCGCATTCTAGAGATCACCGAAGACGGCATAAACGCCCGCGACGTTATCCCGGGCACGATCACGCCCGAAGAGATGGAAGGCGCCGCCATCAAGCAGCTGCGCAATGACGTCCTGAAGGGCAACCTTGTGGGCCGCCTGGTGTCAAACGACTTCACGGCCGCGATGGTCGTCACCGAACTGCTGGAATACGACCCGGCCACCCAGAAGCGGCTCGACTACATCGCCCTCGGTGAGGAACTCGAGTCCAAGATCCGCGCCAAGTTCGAGAAGGACGGCCTGCAGGTCCACATCATCGGCTTCGCCAAGAGCATCTCGGACATTGCCAAGGGCGGCATCGAGGAGGCACCGAAATTCTTCCTGATCGCCTTTGTGCTGACCGTGCTCTCGCTCTGGCTTTATTGCCGGGACTGGAAGCTCACGTGGTTGACCGTCATTTGCTCCGCAACCTCGGTCGTCTGGCAGTTCGGCCTGATCACGCTGCTGGGCTTCGGCCTCGACCCGCTGGCGATCCTCGTGCCCTTCCTCGTGTTCGCCATCGGCACCAGTCACGGCGTCCAACAGCTGAACATGATAACCGCCGAGCTGGCGCACGGCTCGAACCCGGAAAAGGCTGGTCGATCGAGCTTCCGCGGCCTCCTGGTCCCGGGCACCATCTCGATCCTGACCGACGCCGTCGGCTTTGCGGCGCTCTACATCGTTCCGATTCCGCAGATCCAGGAACTCGCGATCACGGCCGCCATCGGTACGATCCTCAAGATCGTGACGAACCTGATCATGCTGCCGGTCATGATGACCTACTTCACCTTCCCCGAGAACTATCGCGAGAAGGTCACGCAGGCACGCGAACGCCGCTTGCGCTGGATGAAGCTGATGGCCGTCTTCGGAAAGCCCGCCGTGGCCTTCCCGGTATCGGCAGTCTTCTTCATTGCCTTCTGCTTCGCGGTCTACAAGAGCAACGAGCGCCACATCGGCGACCTGCACGCCGGCTCGCCCGAGCTGCGCCCCGACTCGCGCTACAACGTCGATGCCAAGCTGATCTCCGAGAAATTCTCGCTCGGCCTCGACCTGTTCACCGTGATCGTCGAAACCCCGCCCGAGTCCTGCGTGGACTACGACTCGATGGTCTACATGAACGAGTTCAGCTGGTACATGCGCAACGTCGAGGGCGTGCGTGACGTGCAGAGTGCCGCGTTTACCGCCAAGACCATCGCGGCCGGTTGGAACGAGGGCAACCTGAAATGGCGCGCCCTGCCCCACGACCGCTCGGCCCTCGTGCAGGCGACCGGCCCGATCGGTTCGAACTCGGGTCTTCTCGACACGAACTGCACGATCATGCCTCTGCAGATCTTCCTCGTGGACGGCAAGGCGACCACCATCAAGAAGGTGGTCGATGCCGTCAATGCGTGGACCGAAGCGCGCGGCTTCAAGCCGGTTCTTTCCGCCGGTCGTCCAAACGGCACGCGGGTCATGCCCCCGGAGTTTCTGCCGGATGGCAAGCCGATCCGCGACGAACAGAGCCCGACCACCAGCTGGACGCTCTCGCGCGAACAGGCGGAAGGCCTTGTCTACACGGCCCCCGCGCTCGCCAAGGAGCAGCCACAGACCTGGACAGTGAAGGGTTATCTGCCGCCGCCACCCGACAAATTCGAACTGACCGGTCTGGTCGGTGAGCCCGTCAAGGGTGCCGAAGGCACGCTTGAAGTCACACCCGGCAAGGATGGTAAGGCCCAGGTCGGCCTTGCAGCCCTCATCGCAAAGCCGGAATTCGCAAACGCCCAGCTCTTCGTGATCGACGGCGTACCCGACTCCTTCTCGATCCGGATGGCCTCGGGCAACTCAGGTGTGACAGCAGCGGTCAATGAGACGGTTCATACCTACGAACTGCCATCGGTACTGATCGTCTACGCGATCGTGATCTTCCTGACCTACATCACCTATTGGGACATTCGCGCCGCCATCGGCTGTCTGCTGCCGCTGACCTACGCCACGTTCTTCGGCTACTGGTTCATGATGGAACTGGACATCGGCCTGAAGGTGTCGACGCTGCCGGTGATCGTGCTCGTCGTAGGCATCGGCATCGACTACGCCTACTACATCTACAACCGCCTCCAGTATCATCTGTCGCGCGGCCAGAACATCACCGACGCCTACGCAGAAACCGTTCTGGAAACCGGAAACGGCGTCTTCTACACCGCGCTGAATTTCGCGATCGGTGTGTCGACCTGGTCCTTGTCGCCCCTGAAGTTCCAGGCCGACATGGGCTTGCTGCTGACCTTTATGTTCATGGTCAACATGGTCATGGCGCTGACGGCCCTGCCGGGTCTTGCGGTCGTCATCGACACCGTCTTCCCGCGCAAGAAACTGCCCTACGCGGGCCCCGAGCCGGGAGGTCACTGGCAATGATGCGCCCCGAAGGAAACCTTTCGGGTTGACCCTGGCAATGACACCCGCTTCCAGGAGGAGCGGGTGTTTTCATTTGTTTTCGAAAGCATGCAACTGCAATTCAAACTTAGATAGTGACATCAAATGATCAGGTTTCTTGAAACCATCTTCTTCCGCGGCCGCGTTCTCGTTCTCGCGGTCATTGCCATCGCAACCCTGTTCCTCGGGTTCGAGGCGACAAAGCTCAAGATGGATGCGGGCTTCTACAAGAGCCTGCCAACCGATCACCCATATATCGACACGTTTCTCGAGTATCAGGACCGGCTCTTCGGCGCGAACCGCGTCATCATCGTCCTCGACAACACCAAGGGCGACATCTGGAACAAGGAGTTCTTGAAGACGCTGGACGAGGCAACAAAGGCCATCTTCTACCTGCCCGGCGTTGACCGACGGACCGTGACCAGCCTCTGGACCCCGAACACGCGCATTCTCGAGATCACCGAGGACGGCATAAACGCACGCGACATCATTCCAGGCACGCTGACGCCCGATGAAATGAATGCCCCTGCGATCA
>JBILGJ010000269.1:0-4301 GCA_044351125.1 Micropepsaceae bacterium | reverse complement strand
GTTCTGTTTCAGGAAGGTTTAACCGGGTTTCTTTGCTTGCCATGCGAGTTGACCTGAATCAATGCGGTTCGGGCCTTCGCGCGTCATCTTCCGGCGTCGGCTCAATCCAGAGCCCTATGAAGATGGAATCAGGCAACATGTTGGTATTTGATGCTGCAATTGTCGCGGTAGCAGTGTTTCTTGTTACACTGTTCACGGTTTCCCGCATCACCGAACGCCGCGAACAATAGGCGCGGGTGGGCGTCGCCTGCAGGTTTCGCCTATTCCTTCTTCTGCCCGATCCGCGGTTCGGTGCCGGCCATCAGGCGGGCGATGTTTTCGCGGTGCGTGACGAAGATGAGTGCGGCGAGGATTGCGGCACCTATCGCGTAGGCCGTCGGGCCTATCAGCAGCATGTAGAGCGGTGATAGGGCTGCGGCGACCAGCGCCGACAGCGATGAAATTCGCGCTACCAGCGCCGTCGTGATCCACGTGGCGGCCGTGATAAGGGCCACGGGCAGGTTGAGGGCCGCGAGGATCCCGAGATATGTCGCCACGCCCTTGCCGCCCTTGAAGCTCAGCCATACCGGGAAGATGTGGCCCACGAAGGCGCCGAGGGCGGCTGCCATTGCGGGCCAGTCACCAAATTCCTTTGCGATGAGCACGGCGAGGATGCCCTTGCCAACGTCACCGATGAGGGTAAGTGCGGCGGCAAGCTTGTTGCCCGTCCGGAGCACATTCGTCGTGCCGACATTGCCCGAGCCGACGTTGCGGATGTCGCCGAGGCCAAAGAGCCTGGTCACAAGATATGCGAAGGGTATGGATCCCAGTGCATATCCGATGGCAAAGGCGATGGCGGACAGGAAGGTCATGAGCCTGCAGCTTCGAAGACGGTTTTGCCTGCAACAACCGTACGCAACACCGCACCTTGCAGCAAGCGTCCCTTGAAGGGCGAGTTCTTCGAGCGTGAGCGGAATGCCTGCGGGTCGATCCGGCGCGGGGCGCCGGGGTCCATCAGCACGAGGTCGGCGGGAGCGCCTTTGGCAAGGCGTCCGGCGGGCAGACGGAGCACCTTGGCGGGATTTGCCGTCAGGCGCGCGAGAACGTCGAGGAGAGGCAGCCCTGCCTCGTGGTGCAGCGAGAGAGCCGCGGGCAGGAGTGTCTCAAGGCCGACGGCGCCATAGGCCGCCTGTGCGAAGGGGACGCGCTTGGTCTCGGCGGCCTGCGGGTCGTGGCTCGAGACGATCACGTCGATGATGCCTGCGCGCACGCCTTCGACCATGGCCTTGCGGTCTTCTTCGGTGCGCAAGGGCGGGGAGACCTTGGCAAAGGTCTTGTATTCGCCGACATCGTTTTCGTTCAGGACGAGGTGGTGGGCAGACACCGCGCAGGTCACGGGCAGGCCCCGTGCCTTGGCGGCGGCGACGACCTCGAGCGCGGCGGCGCAGGAGACCTGGCCCAGATGGTACCGCGCGCCAGTCAATTCCACGAGGCGCATGTCGCGCTCAACGGCCATGGCTTCGGCGGCCGCGGGAATGCCCCCAAGGCCCATGCGATTGGCGAGCGAGCCCTCGTTCATGTGGCCCACGGCGGCCAGCGCCGGGTCCTCGGCGTGGGCGATGACGAGCGCATCGAAATTCGAGGCGTAGGCGAGGCAGCGGCGCATGATCAGGCTCGAGGCGACCGTGCGGTCGGCATCGGTGAAGGCGATTGCACCGGCTTCCTGCAAGAGGCCGATTTCGGCCATGTGCGCGCCCTTGAGCCCCTGTGTCAGCGCTGCCGCGGGCAGAATGTTGACCTTTGCCTTCGCGGCGGCACGGCGCCTGATGAAGTCGACGAGGGCGGCGTCATCGATCACCGGGTCGGTGACGGGCATCATCACAAAGGTGGTGACGCCGCCGGCTGCGGCGCTTTCGCCGGCAGAGGCCAGGGTTTCACGGTGCTCGGCACCGGGTTCGCCCGTGAACACCCGCATGTCGATGAGGCCGGGTGAAAGGACTGCATTGGCGCAGTCGATGATGGTTGCACCTTGCGGCCTTGCGTCATTGAAGAGGCGTGGGCCCATGTCTGCGATGTGGCCATCCTCAACCAACAGGGCACCCGGCGCGTCGAGGCCGGTTGCAGGGTCGATCAGGCGTGCGTTGATGAAAGCGGTGCGCTGCGTCATGCGTTACGCTCCGCGTTCGGAAACTTGCTGGCAAGCCGGTCGAGTACCGCCATGCGGACGGCCACACCCATTTCGACCTGCTCCTGGATCAGGCTGCGGTTGATGTCGTCGGCGATGTCGCTGTCGATTTCCACGCCGCGGTTCATGGGGCCTGGGTGCATGACAAAGGCGCCGGGCTTTGCGAGCGCCAGTTTCTCGCGGTCGAGACCGTAGAAATGGAAGTACTCGCGCTGCGAGGGGAGGAAGGAGCCGGTCATGCGCTCCATTTGCAGGCGCAGCATCATCACGATGTCGGCACCCTTTAGCGCTTCGCGCATGTCCGTGAAGATCTCGGCGCCCCAGTCGCGTGCGCCTCCCGGCAGCAGGGTGCGTGGCGCCACGAGGCGTACCCGCGCGCCGAGCTTGGTCAGGAGGTGGACATTCGAGCGCGCAACGCGGCTGTGCAGGACGTCGCCCGAAATCGTTACCGTCAGGCCTTCGATGCGTCCCATCCGACGGCGGATCGTGAGTGCGTCGAGGAGCGCCTGGGTCGGGTGTTCGTGGGCGCCGTCGCCGGCATTGACCACTGCGCAGGATACCTTGTCGGCCAGCAGGGCCACGGCGCCGGAGTCCTGATGGCGAATGACAATGATGTCCGGGCGCATCGCGTTGAGCGTTGTTGCCGTGTCGATCAGCGTCTCGCCCTTGCGGACCGAGCTTTGGGCAACCGACATGTTCATCACGTCTGCGCCCAGGCGCTTGCCGGCGAGTTCGAATGAACTCTGTGTGCGGGTCGAGGGTTCGAAGAAGAGGTTGATCAGGGTCCGGCCCCGCAGCGTGTCGCGCTTTTTCTGAACCTGGCGGTTCAGGTCCACGTATTCATTGCCGAGGTCGAGAAGGGATTCGATCTGGTGGCGCTGCAAGGGCGCGATCGCGAGCAGATGCTGGCGTGTGGGATGACCGTTCATCGCGGGCTAGCCTATAGGCGGCAGGGTCGGGCAGTGCAAGCCTGAACTAGGCCAGAACCCACAACATTAAGGGCATGGTTATCAGTGCAGCCACGGTCTGGACCGTGGTGATCCCGGCCATCAGGGGGGCATCGCCGCCCAGTTGCCGCGCGAGGATGAAGGAAGAGGGGGCGCCCGGCACAGCTGCGCAGATCACGGCTGCGACCATTGCAGGCCCCGTGACGCCCATGACGGCTGCGAGGCCTGCGACAAGGAGCGGCATGACGAGCAGCTTCAGGGTGCTGGCCGCCACAAGCGGCATGATGCGGGCCCTCAGATCGCCGAAATCAAGGCTTGCGCCCACGGCGAGCAGCCCCAAGGGCAGGGCGGCCTTGCCCACCAGGTCGATGCCGGTCGCGAGTGTTTCGGGGACAGTTAGGCCTACCAGTTGCGCCGCTACGCCCGCGGCGCAGGCGACGATCAGCGGGTTGCGCGCCACCTGTCCTGCCAGCATGGCGGGGCTTGCCCGGTGATGGCTTGCATAGCGCATGAGGACCATGACGCAGAGCGTGTTGGCCAGCGGCACCATCACGGCAATGGCAACTGCGATCAGCGCGAGGCCGGGCTTTCCCAGGATCGCGGTGATTGCGCCGAGGGCGACGTAACTGTTCCAGCGTACCGAACCCTGGAAGAGGCTCGTGAAGCCCGGGCCATCAAGGGAGAGCGCTGGCCTGCAAGCAAATGTCAGGCTTGCCATTGCCAGCATGGCGATGGCCAGTATCAGGGAAAGCCTGCCGATCGGTGCGCCGCCAAAATCCGCGAATGCAATTGCACCGAACAGGAAGCAGGGGAAGAGGATGAAGTAAGTCAGTCTTTCGACGGCCCGCCAGCCTGCCTCGTCCAGTATGGCTACCTGCTTCAGCGCGGTTCCCAGCGCGATGATCGCAAAGACCGGTATGAGGCCTGCAAGTACGTCCGTCATTTTCGCTCTGCCGCAATCTCTTCGAGTTTCTTCTGTGCCGGCTCGGGCAGGAACCATGTCGGCACGATGCAGAGGGGGGCCAGCAGGGCCAGGGTTGCGATGGCGGGCCCGTGCTGGCCGTAAGCGATGAAGAGCTCTCGTTCGACCAGCAACCCCAGCAGGCCACCAAACAGTGCCGCCATCATGCGAATGGCTGCCGCGAGGCTTCTGTGGGATGTCGGGAACAGCTCTGCACCAAGGGCCGTCA
>JBILGJ010000036.1:0-13547 GCA_044351125.1 Micropepsaceae bacterium | reverse complement strand
ACGCCGGCGAGACAGGCGCCGTGCAAATCTATCGCGGCATTCTCGCTGTCACCCACGACGAACAAGTGATCGCCTTCGCAAGGCAACACATGCAGACTGAACTGGCGCATCTCCGGGAGATCTCGGAGATCGTGCCTCGGCCCCAGCGCTCAATCCTCCTCCCGGTCTGGAAGATGCTCGGCTGGCTGACCGGCGCCATTGCAGGCATGCTGGGTCCAAACGCCACGTTCACGACGATTGAGGCCGTCGAAACATTCGTGGATCGGCACTACCAGGCCCAGATCGATCGATTGCGGCTCGAGGGCAGGCAACCGGCGATCATGGAACTGCTCGACCGCCTGCGCAGGGACGAGGTTGAACACCGCGACGACGCCGCAAGCCGCATGACCTCGAGACCGACATGGTTCCTGAAGGCCTGGACGGGGCTCGTCGACAGTGGTTCTCGCGTGGCAGTATACCTCGCACGCCTGATGTGACATGGGCCTCCGGCAAGGCTTGGTTCCACGGCCACACCCCATTCCGGGCCCATGGAATGTCAGCACCATCACCCGCGATGACCCGGCACTTGCGTCCTCGCCCGCCATGCGCGAACCTTCCACCCTTGGCGTTTGGCCCGGAACAGGGCCATCGTCGCAGTGCGAAACGATTGGGGGACACAAATGAAATGGTTCTGGCTCGCTTTGGGTGCGCTTGCTGTCCTGACACCGGCTCGGGCCGAGCCCGCGCGCTACATGACCCCGCCCGCCCCCATCGGCGACATCATTGACGCAAGTCCCACACCCTCCGTAAGCATCAGCCCGCAAGGCGATGTTCTGGCCGTAATCGACCGCGCAGGCTTCCCCGACATCACCGAACTTGCCGAGCCCGAGCTGCGCCTTGCCGGAGTGCGCATCAATCCGCGCAACAACGGCCTCGCAAACGGCCGCACGCAATGGCTGCGCGGCCTCAGCTTCAGGCCCGTCAACGGTGGACCAGCAAGAACCGTTGCGTTGCCCAAGGGCTTCCGCTTCCTCAACCCGCGATGGTCGCCCGACGGAAAGCACGTTGCCATGATGGCCGACGCACCCGCTGGCCTCGAACTGTGGAGCGTCAATGTCGCGACGGCAACCGCAAGACGCCTGACGGGGCCCATCCTGAATGCAGCCTTCGGCCCCGGCTATGCCTGGCGCCCCGACAGCACGGGCCTCATGGCTCTTGTGGTTCCGACCAATCGCGCGGCAGCACCATCCACGACCGCAGCACCCGCCGGCCCCGCAATCCAGGAAAACATGGGGCGCCCCGCACCGGTACGCACCTACCAGGACCTCCTGAAGAACGCGCGCGACGAAGCGCTGTTCGCCCACTACTTCACAAGCCAGCTCGCCTTCGTCGGTCTCGACGGCAAGCCGCCCCGGCGCATCGGAAAACCTGCCATCATTGCAGCCGCTGACCTGTCGCCGGACGGCCAGCACATCTTGCAGAAGCACCTGCAGCGCCCCTTCAGCTATGCCGTGCCCGCAAGCCTGTTCGCGGCCCGCACCATCGTGACAGACCTGAACGGCGGGATGGTCCACCTCGTCGCAGACCTGCCCGTTCTCGACAACATTCCAACACCCTTCGACGCCACCCACGAAGGCCCGCGCGCAATCCAGTGGCGAGCCGACGCTGATGCGACCCTGGCCTGGGTCGAGGCGCAGGACGGTGGCGACAACAAGCGCGAGGCGTCCATTCGCGACACGGTCTTCACCCTGAAGGCTCCCTTCAAGGACACGAAGGCCCGGCTGATCGACTTGCCCCACCGGCTGAGTGGTATTTCCTGGGGCCGCAATGATGTTGCGATTGTCCTTGCACGCTGGTGGCAGACGCGAACCGAGACCCGCTATCTCGTCAATCCGTCAAACCCCGCATCGCAGCGCCAGCTGGTCCAGCGGAACTATCAGGACCGCTACAACGATCCGGGCAATCCCGCACTCAAGACCGACAGGCGCGGGCGCTCCGTGCTGCAATTCACATCCGACGCCAACGCCATCCTCGTTGAAGGCGAAGGCGCACGCCGCGAAGGCATGTTCCCCTTCCTTGACCGGATGGATCTTGCAACAGGCAACACGACGCGCCTCTGGCAGGCGCAGGGCCCGGGCTATGAGGCCATTGCAGGCATCCTGGACGACAATGGCACGACACTGCTCACAAGCCGCCAGTCGCCAACCGAGCCACCCAACATCTTCCTGCGCAAGACCGAAGGGGGAGCCCCGACACCCCTGACAGCATTCGCCGACCCGGCCCCGCAATTCGCAGGCGTCATGAAGAAGACGCTGACATACCGCCGCAAGGACGGCCTGGCGCTCAGCGGCACGCTTTACCTGCCTGCCGGCTACGACCGCGCGCGCGACGGGCGCCTCCCGGTGCTGATGTGGGCCTACCCGGCCGAGTTCACGGACCCGGAAGTGGCAGGCCAGGTCGTCGACCAGACAAGCCGCTTCGTGCGCCCCAATGGCAGCAGCCACCTCTTTGCGCTGACACAAGGTTATGCGGTGTTCGACGACCCAAAGATGCCCATCGTGGGCGATAAGGGCACCGAGGCCAACGACACCTACGTGGAACAGCTGGTCATGAATGCAGAAGCCGCAGTCGAAGCCGTCGTGGCCGAAGGCATCGCTGACCGCGATCGCATCGCCGTGGGCGGCCATTCTTACGGCGCATTCATGACGGCAAACCTTCTGGCTCACACCGATTTGTTCCGCGCGGGCATTGCCCGCTCCGGCGCCTACAACCGCACGCTGACACCTTTTGGATTCCAGGCCGAGCAGCGCACCTACTGGGAAGCACCCGAAACCTACACGCGCATGAGCCCCTTCACATTCGCCAACAGGATCCGGGAACCGATCCTGATGCTCCACGGCGAGAATGATTCAAACTCAGGCACATTCCCCATCCAGAGCGATCGCTTCTTCGCCGCATTGAAGGGACATGGTGCAACAGTGCGTCTGGCTGTGCTGCCGCTCGAGGACCACGGCTATCGCGCCCGCGAGTCTGTCCTCCATACCCAATGGGAGATGATCCGTTGGCTCGACACTTACGTGAAGCCTCCTCGCCGGATATCCCAGCGGTAAGGCAGGAAAAATTGTACCCGGCGCACAGGAGGCCCGGCAACAATTCACGACCGAGGACGGCAGTCCTGCCTGCGCTGTAGCGACTGTCACGAAGCCTCGTGAAAGGCGCATGAAGGATCCGTCGCACACTTGTTCCGGCACCGGCGCGCAATACCTTCAAGCTCCGAACCAACGGAGGAAACAGAAGATGCGCATCGTTCTCGCCGCGACCCTCTCAGCCATCATTGCCACGCAGGCAAGTCTCGCCAGTCCGCCACCGCTGCCAGGCGGTTCGCCGATCCCGGGCGGGATCCCGGGCCCAGGCGGAGGCAGGTTGCTTTGCACGGATCTCGCGATCGTCGGCTGGAACGGCACGCGTTCTCCTGCTAGTGGTCCGCTCGCTGCCAACGAAGTCGCCCTGACCTATTCGGTGCGCAACAACGGACCGCTCACCTACACCGCGCCCGACGAGAACAAGCAGTGGATTTCACTGGTCATGTCCACGCCGACAGGCCCCCGGGTCCTGGCAATGAATGTTCTGCCACCAGGCGGATCGGGCCCCGTATCGCTGGTTGCCGGTGGAACCTGGAATGGCCACGTGCGGGCAACCCTGCCACCCGGCGTCACCCGCACGGCGCATCCGCCTGTCAGCCTGCAGCTGAATTATGCGGCAGCCGGTGCGGGCTGGACGCCCGCACTCGATTGCAACACATCGAACAACAGGACAAACGTGACCTTGCGCTGATCAGTTCCCCGAGGGCTTCTGCGATCCTGCCAGCGTGGTGTCGTTCCACATGACGGGAAATGCATGACGCTCGATCGCCTGCACCGCACGCATCACGTCATAGATCGCGTTGTCCTTGCGCGGCTGCGACGAGTGTCCGCCATCGTTGCGCGCAGTCAGGCGGAAGCTGGCAAAGGTCTTCTCGGCCGTCTGCAGCGTATAGGCTGTGGCACGGCCCTGCTCGCTCAGCGTGCCGCCACCGGCATCCGAGTTGATGATGTATTCAACGTCGATCAGGGCCCGGTGCTCCTGAACGAGCGATGTCGCAATCAGTCCCGCCGTCTCGTCGTCCCCGGTGAAGATGAGCACGAGATCGGGCGAAGGAACGAAGTTTTCCTTCTTCAGCTGAAGGAACGTGCCCACCAGCGTTGCAATGCCATTCTTGTTGTCCGACGTACCGCGACCGAAGAAATAGCCCTTCTCCTCCACCAGCTTGAACGGATCGCGTTCCCAGTCCTCGCGCCGCGCCGTGACCACGTCCATGTGGGCGGGAAAGCCGATGCCGCGCGCGCCAGCCTCACGTCCCCGATAGCGCACGACGAAAGACGCCGTCTTGCCGAAGGGCAGCACATGGATATCGCGCTCCGGAAAACCCGCCTCGCGGAAGACACGCGCAAGATAGGCCGCCATCTCGGGCGTCTTCAGCCCTTCCACGGACGTGTCCATTTCGATGATCGCCCGGAAGACCGCCCGGGCCTGCACCTTTTCCGCATCGCTGGGCACCGGGGCGGCCGTAGCTCCCCATGCGAGCCATGCAATGGCGGCAGCTGGCAGGAAACGGACGAGAAGGCGCATGGGACAGCTCCCTTGAAGTGGAAAATGACGCATGTCCGCCAGCATACCAGCCCCGGCCCCGCCGTCGCGCTTGCCCCGCGCGCCCCCCTTGTGTATGACCTCCGCCTCTGTCGCCGCTGTCCCCATCGTCTAGCGGTCAGGACGTCGCCCTCTCACGGCGAAAACCGGGGTTCGATTCCCCGTGGGGACGCCAGCGAAACAAGCGGGTTGAAGGATGCTCCCCGCCACTGCGCTGGATTTTGCGCTCCGGCTTCAAGCCTCTTCGTGGAGCTCTGGCCCTTCAGACCACTCTGACCAGAACGCGCCTCCAAAGCCTGAAGGCGACAGGCAATTGCTCGCAAGACGCATCCTGCATAAGCTGCCCGGACCGCAAGGAGAGCTTCATGATCGGATACGTCACGCTTGGAACCCGCGACATGCATCGCGCCGCAAAATTCTATGACGCCATAGCCAAGGAGATGGGCGTTGGGCGGATGATGGAGGATGACACCTTCATCGCCTGGGGTAAGCCCAACGGCGGCGCAGGTATCGGCATCATCAAGCCCTTCGACGGCAAGCCTGCGACTGTCGGCAACGGCGTGATGGTCGCACTCGAAGCCAAGGACAAGGAGCAGGTGGACCGTATCTACGAGATCGCGCTTGCAAATGGCGGTACCGACGAAGGCAAGCCGGGCCCGCGCGGCGACGACGGCTACTATGCCGCCTATTTCCGCGATCCGGATGGCAACAAGCTCAACGCATTCATCATGGGCTGAGAAGCGCGCGCACGCAGGGCCGGTGGGGCAACCCCATCTTCATTGCAGGCCCTGACGATTGCCACAGCCCAGCTTGCGAGACGCAAACTCGTCATGCATTGCGTCTTGCAGAGCTCGTGGACCTGCGGCCCTCGCTCCCAGCGCGGATCATGCAGCGTTGCGCATCTGACCTTGCACGGCCGGATGCCCCTTCTCGGCCATTACCCGTCTCGTCGGACATGAGAGAAATACGGGCAATTCAGCCGCCCGAGCACGCCGGCTTGAGTCTGCGTCAATTTGTTCACTTTTTGTTTTCGGCGATATTCGGCGATATTTGGCGCTGTCAATCCATAGCGTCGGAATCTGCCCACCGGACCAAAAGGCCCGAAGGAGCAACCACGCTTTCTGTCACCGGAACCCCGCCATGCGGGGAAGAAGGGTTGGTGGAGCTAAGCGGGATCGAACCGCTGACCTCTTGAATGCCATTCAAGCGCTCTCCCAGCTGAGCTATAGCCCCATCCGAACAGGTGCCGCCTGGGCGCGGCCCCCGTTATATACAAATGATCCCCCCCGACCGCAATGCAGAAGGCGGGGACCAATTGCGTATTTACTCTTTATCCAGGTCGCCCTTGTCGATGATGTCGCCAACGTCGTCCTCGTCGTCGACGTTTTCGATGAGGGTATCATCCTCCTCATCGTCGCCATCTTCGTCATCCTCGATTTCCTCGAGATCGACCTCGTCGCCAACAACCTCGGGCTTGTCGTCCGTGTCCTCGGCTTCCTCATCCTCGACGAGATCCGGATCGGCAATCGCCTCGTCGTCGAGCGCGACCTCCTTGATCTCCTCTTCGGCTTCCTCTTCCTCTTCCGAGCCCTCTGAGCCTTCGGTCTCCTCGGTCTCGTCGGCGTCGTCGCGCGCCTCCTTGGCCCGGACTGGACCATCGTCGGTGTCGCGCAGCAGGGATGCCGTGGAACGCGGCCGGCGCATCTTCACGATCGCCTCGGCCGTGAAGCTGAATGCGCACTTGGGGCACACGATCGGCTTCTTGCTGAGATCGTAAAACTTGGCAGCGCAACTTGGGCAAATGCGCTTGGTTCCAATATCCGGAGCAGCCACCGCTTGGATTTCCTGGAGTTTGAGGGGGTAATTGAGGGGCGTCCCATTGCCATGAAGCGGGCCACCTGTCAAAGAGAAGTTGAAGCACGAACCGCTTGGCCCAACCCCTATCCAAGACGTCGCACCTTGAGCGCCACTGCCAATCCACAGCCCCTGGCCGCCAGCAAGTCCCCTGCCCTGGCCGGAAACCCGCCGATTCCGGGCGACAAGTCGATATCCCACCGCGCCCTCATCCTGGGTGCGCTCGCAGTTGGGGAAACGACGGTCGAGGGCCTGCTCGAAGCCGGAGACGTGCTGAACACGGCAGCGGTCCTGCGCGAACTCGGCGCCGACATCAGCCGCGCACCCGACGGCACCTGGCACATCCACGGCGTCGGCGTCGGCGGCTTCGCCGAACCGGCAAACGTGCTCGACCACGGCAACTCTGGAACCGGGGTCCGCCTCATGATGGGGGCGGTCGCAACCTGTCCGCTGACCGCGACCTTCACCGGCGATGCCTCGCTCAGAAAGCGGCCGATGGGTCGCGTCCTCGAGCCGCTGTCACGCTTTGGCGCCGAAGCCGTGGGCCGCAAGGGCGGCCTTCTGCCGCTGACGATGAAGGGCGCCAGCAACCCCGTGCCGGTGACCTACACCCTGCCGGTCCCCTCGGCGCAGGTGAAGTCCGCCGTGCTCCTCGCTGGCCTCAACACGCCGGGCCGCACCACGGTCATCGAACCCGAGGCCACACGCGACCATACGGAGAGAATGCTGCGTCATTTCGGCGCCGAACTAGGCGTCGAGGACACCGGCCACGGTACCCGCGCGATTTCACTCGAGGGCTATCCCGTGCTGACAGGCCGCAAGGTCGTGGTACCACCGGACCCCTCCTCCGCGGCCTTCCCGCTGGTGGCAGCCCTGCTCGTACCCGGCTCGAAGCTGAGCCTCGCCCGCGTCATGCTGAACCCGACACGCGCAGGCCTGCTCTCCGTTCTCCAGCGCATGGGCGCGGACATCACGATTGCCAACGAACGCGTGGAAAGCGGCGAAACCGTGGGTGACCTCCAGATCCGGTCCGGCAGCCTGCGCGCCGTTGAAACAGAGCCCGGAATTGCAGCCTCGATGATCGACGAGTTTCCGATCCTCGCCGTCGCCGCAGCATTTGCCGAAGGCACCTCGCGCATGAACGGATTGGCCGAACTCCGCGTCAAGGAAAGCGACCGCCTCGCTGCCATTGCTGCCGGCCTCGGGGAAATCGGCATCATCTGTCGCATGGGCAAGGACTGGCTCGAGGTCGACGGCCGCGGCGCCGACGGCGTCCAGGGCGGCGGCCACATTACAACGCACATGGACCACCGCATTGCGATGGCCTTCCTCGTTGCCGGACTGGCGGCGCGCAACGCCGTCACGGTCGACGACACCGCCTTCATCGCAACGAGCTTCCCCTCCTTCATCCCGATGATGCAGGGCCTGGGCGCCGTGTTCCGCCGGCCCGACGCATGACAGCCTCACCCGTGATTGCCATCGACGGACCCGCAGCCTCGGGCAAGGGCACGATCGGCCGGCGGATCGCGGCGTCTCTTGGCTTCGACCATCTCGATACCGGCCTGCTCTATCGCGCGGTCGGCATGGCCGTGATCGCTGCAGGCAAGGACCCGTCCGATGCGGTGGCCGCCACCGCCGCCGCAAGGGATTTCAACCCCGCCTGGCTGGACGATCCGGCCCTGCGTTCGGACATAGCGGGGCCCGCCGCCTCAAAGGTCGCAGCCGTCCCCGCCGTCCGCGAGGCGCTGCTGCTCTTCCAGCGCCAGTTTGCCCTCGCCCCGCCCGGTGGCCGGGGAGCCGTTCTCGACGGCCGCGACATAGGCACGGTCATCTGCCCCGACGCGCCTGTGAAGCTCTATGTGACGGCAACCGCGGAAATCCGCGCCCGGCGTCGTTACCTCGAGCTCGCCTCCCAAGGTTCACCGCTGACGCAGGCCGACGTGCTGGCCGACATAGAAGCCCGCGACAGGCGCGACATGAGCCGCCCTGTCGCACCCCTGGGCCAGGCCCCCGACGCGCACTTGCTGGACACGAGCGGACTGGATATAGAAACCGCCGTCTCCCGGGCGCTTTCGATCGTCAGGGCGGCAATCGGCACTTGAACGGGTGCGCGCGCCTTGGAACCCCGGGGTTCCTGACGCGCTTTTTTTGTTCTTGAAACCGGGTCGGGCAGATGGGTCGGCGCATGAAGCGCATGACCCGCGCACGACCAAGTCCGCCGGCACCGGCCGGTAGGCATGCGCCTTGTTTGGAGACTACCATATGGCACGCCCTGGCTCGCGCACCGCGCAACAGCCATCCTACAATCCCTCGAAGGAAGATTTCGCAGCCCTGCTCGAGGAAAGCTTCGAGACGCACGGCCTTCAGGAAGGCAACGTCGTTTCCGGCCGCGTCATCGGCATTGAAAAGGAATACGCGATCATCGACGTCGGTCTGAAGACCGAAGGCAAGATCGCACTCAAGGAATTCGCACTCGCCGGCCAGGCACCGAACATCAAGGTCGGTGACACGGTGGAAGTGTTCCTCGACCGCGTCGAGAACGCGATGGGTGAAGCCATCCTCTCGCGCGACAAGGCACGCCGCGAGGAATCCTGGACGCGCCTCGAGCGCGCCTACGAAGACAAGCTGCGCGTCACCGGCGTCATCTTCGGACGCGTCAAGGGCGGCTTCACCGTCGACCTCGACGGCGCCGTGGCCTTCCTTCCCGGCAGCCAGGTCGACATCCGCCCCGTGCGCGATGCCGGCCCGCTGATGAACAAGGTCGAGCCCTTCCATATCCTCAAGATGGACAAGCGCCGCGGCAACATCGTTGTCTCGCGCCGCGCCGTCCTCGAGGAAAGCCGCGCCGAGCAGCGCAACGAACTCGTGGCCAACCTTCGCGAAGGCCAGGTCATCGACGGCGTCGTCAAGAACATCACCGACTACGGTGCCTTCGTGGACCTCGGTGGCGTGGACGGCCTGCTGCACGTGACCGATATCGCGTGGCGTCGCGTCAACCACCCGAGCGAGGTGCTCTCCATCGGCCAGACCGTGAAGGTCCAGGTCGTGAAGGTGAACCCCGAAACCCAGCGCATCAGCCTGGGCATGAAGCAGCTCGAAGCCGATCCGTGGGAGGGCGTTGCCCAGAAATACCCGGTCAACGGCAAGTTCCGCGGCCGCGTCACCAACATCACCGACTACGGCGCCTTCGTGGAGCTTGAGCCGGGCGTTGAAGGCCTCGTGCACGTGTCGGAAATGTCCTGGGTCAAGAAGAACGTCCACCCGGGCAAGATCGTCTCGACCAGCCAGGAAGTCGAAGTCATGGTGCTCGAGGTCGATGCCACCAAGCGTCGCATCAGCCTCGGCCTGAAGCAGACCATGGACAATCCGTGGCATGCCTTCTCCGACAAGCACCCTGTTGGCAGCCAGATCGAGGGCGAGATCAAGAACATCACCGAATTCGGTCTGTTCATCGGCCTCGACGGCGACATCGACGGCATGGCGCACCTCTCGGACCTCGACTGGAACGAGCCGGGCGAAGAAGCCATCAAGAAGTACAAGAAGGGCGACCAGGTGAAGGCTGTCGTTCTCGACATCGACGTCGAGAAGGAACGCATCGCGCTCGGCATCAAGCAGGTCTCTGGCGATCCGATGGAAAGCCTGGGGCCCGTGAAGAAGGGCGACATCGTTACCTGCTCGGTCATCGACGTGACCGACAGCGGCATCGAAGTGGCCGTGGGCGACCTCAAGTCGTTCATCCGCAAGAACGAGCTGTCGCGTGATCGCGCCGAACAGCGCCCCGAGCGCTTTGCGGTTGGCGACAAGATCGATGTCAGGGTGACCAACGTCGACAAGGCTGCCCGCAAGATCAGCCTTTCGATCAAGGCACGCGAGATCGCCGAGGAAAAGGAAGCCGTCGCTCAGTACGGTTCCTCCGACTCCGGCGCCTCGCTGGGCGACATCCTGGGCGCGGCCCTGCGCAAGAAGGCCGAGAAGTCGGACGAGTAATCCGGCCATCGCACTTGCAGCATACCAACCCGAGGGGCGGCGAAAGCCGCCCCTTTTTGTTGGTCAAAAGGGGAAAAACACTTGTTTCATAACACCTTGGAAGCCGAAGAACTTGACGGTCACATCATCCCTTGGGAGACTCGACAGTTACTGAGGCGGCAGCGCAGCCAGGCGACCTGCCAGGGAGATGACCTCGCGATGATCAAGTCGGAACTCGTCCAGAAGCTTGCCGAACAGAACCCGCATTTGTTCCAGCGCGACATCGAGAAGATCGTGGCGACCATCTTCGGCGAGATCGCAAAGGCGCTCTCTGCCGGCGACCGCGTCGAGCTGCGGGGCTTTGGGGCCTTCTCGGTGAAGTCACGCCCGGCACGCTCGGGCCGCAACCCGCGCACCGGCGAGACGGTTTCCGTCGCAGCCAAGCACGTGCCCTTTTTCAAGACCGGCAAGGAACTGCGGGATCGGCTGAACCGTCACAAGCCCGACACCCAGTCGGACGGATAGTCCGCCCGCGCACCAGCATCCCTTTTCGCAGGAGGCCAGGATGATCAGCCTGTTCCGGACGTTTTTCTTCTGGACCCTTGCGCTCACCGTCGCGGCTCTCGCCGTGGCCAATCGCGAGACAACGCTTCTGTCCTTCGACCCTTTCAGCGCCAACAGGCCGGCCTTCGCGCTCGAACTGCCGCTGTTCTGGATCATTTTGGGCTCGGCACTGGTCGGGATTGTGCTGGGCGGCTGGTCGACATGGCTTGCACAGGCACCGCTGCGCCGCTCGATCCGCGACCGCGAAGAGCGCATCCGCCGCCTCGAGCGCGAACTCGAGGCCGCACAGTCGATCATCGTGCGCCCGGCGGCTGCGACCACGGCAATCACACGCCGCTGAAGCACCGGGCCCCGCCCCAGTTGCCAGCCCCGCCCCGTGCTGCCTATAAGCCACGCATGACCCCAGCCTTCCGTTGCCCCGTCTATTGCGCCCTCGATACCACCGACCTTGGCAAGGCGATGGCGCTTGCCGCCGCGATCAAGCCCTGGGTTGGCGGAATCAAGCTTGGGCTCGAATTCTTCAATGCGAACGGCCCGCAAGGCATCGCAAGGCTCGCCGAACTCGGCCTGCCTGTCTTTGCCGACCTGAAGATGCATGACATCCCGAACACGGTTGCCGGCGGCATCCGCGCGGTGCTGCCGCTTGGCGTCTCGATCGTCAATGTGCATGCAGGCGGCGGCCGCGCCATGATGAAGGCCGCTGCCGAAGCCGCAGCAACCGCAGGCCCGCGCCGCCCCAAGGTCATTGCCGTGACCGTGCTGACCAGCATGGACGCATCCGACCTGAACGAGACCGGCGTGCACGGCGCGCCAGCCGACCAGGTCATGCGCCTTGCAACGCTCGCCCGCGACGCGGGCATGGATGGCGTCGTCTGCAGCGCGCACGAGATCGAGCCGCTGCGCAAGGCGCTGGGTCCCGGCTTCATGCTCGTGGTTCCAGGTATCCGACCGGCCGGCGCCGACACCGGGGACCAGAAGCGCATCATGACGCCGGCTGAGGCCCTCAAGCACGGTGCGGACTGGCTTGTGATTGGCCGCCCCATCACGGGCGCAGCCGATCCAGCCGCCGCCGCGCGCGCCATCCACGACGAACTGCTGCGCTCGACCGCATGAAGCACGGGATCAAGATCTGCGGGATCACGACACCCGACAGCTTCGATTGCGCGGCACGCGCTGGCGCGTCCCATGTGGGCTTCGTGTTCTTCAGCAAGAGCCCGCGCCACATCGCACCCGCCACAGCCGCGTCCATTGCCAACCGCTCACGCGCACTGGCCAGCGTGGCGCTCACGGTGGACGCGACAGACGAAGCGCTCGACGCCATACTTGCCGACTTTCGCCCCACCCTGCTTCAGTTGCACGGCCACGAGACGCCCGCGCGGGTGCATGATGTCAGGACCAAATTCGGCATACCCGTGATGAAGGCAATCCCCCTCGCAGGACCGGGTGACCTTGAAACCGCACGCAGCCACGAAGCCACAGCCGACATCCTGCTCTTCGATGCCGCACCAAGGGATCTGCCCGGCGGCAACGGCGTGACGTTCGACTGGTCGCTGCTCAAGGAAACCAGCTGGCGCAAACCCTGGTTCCTGTCTGGCGGCCTGACGCCTGAAAATGTGGCAGACGCGATTTACCAAACACGTCCGGGCGGCGTTGACGTATCGTCAGGTGTCGAGCGCACGCGCGGCGTCAAGGACAACGCAAGCATCGAAGCATTTGTCACAAGCGCAAGGCAGGCTTTCAGTGGTATCGCTGTTTCTTAAACTCTGGCACCGCGCATGAACACGTCTCAAAGGCCCAACTCATTCCGGACTGGACCGGACGACAAAGGACACTTCGGTATTTTCGGCGGCCGCTACGTCGCCGAAACACTGATGCCGCTGATCCTCGACCTGGAAACGGCGTACAATGCCGCCAAGGCCGATCCGTCGTTCCAGGCGGAACTGGACGATTTCCTCGAGCATTATGTCGGCCGCCCATCGCCGCTTTATTTCGCGGAGCGCCTGACGGCCTATTGGGGCGGACCAAAAATCTGGTTCAAGCGCGACGAGCTGAACCACACCGGCGCCCACAAGATCAACAACTGCATGGGCCAGATCCTGCTCGCCCGTCGCATGGGCAAGAAACGCATCATCGCCGAAACCGGCGCCGGCCAGCACGGCGTGGCAACGGCAACAGTGGCCGCACGCTTCGGCCTGCCCTGCGTCGTCTACATGGGCGAGGAAGACATGAAGCGGCAGATGCCGAACGTCTTCCGCATGCGCCTGCTTGGCGCCGAAGTCGTGCCCGTCACATCCGGCTCGAAGACCCTGAAGGACGCCATGAACGAGGCGCTCAGGGACTGGGTCGCCAATGTCGAGAGCACCTTCTACATCATCGGCACGGTCGCAGGCCCGCATCCCTACCCGGCCATGGTGCGCGACTTCCAGTCGGTCATCGGCCGCGAGGCGCGCGCCCAGATGCTCAAGGCCGAAGGCCGCCTGCCCGACGCAGCGGTGGCC